>PUNI01000248.1 GCA_003551745.1 Paracoccaceae bacterium
CCGACCAGCTGAAGCCGGGCGAGCGCTGCGCCTCGACCTCGAACCGCAATTTCGAGGGCCGCCAGGGCCGCGGCGGCCGCACCCACCTCATGAGCCCCGCCATGGCCGCAGCCGCCGCCGTCACCGGCCGGCTGACCGACGTGCGCGAATTGATGTAGGGGAGGCCGGGATGCAGAAATTCACCACCCTGACGGGCGTTGCCGCGCCGCTGCCGCAGGTCAATGTCGATACCGACATGATCATCCCCAAGCAGTATCTGAAGACGATCGAGCGCACCGGGCTCGGCCGCGGGCTCTTCGACGAGATGCGCTATGATGCCGACGGAAACGAGATCCCCGGCTTCGTGCTGAACCAGCCGGCCTATCGCAACGCCGAGATCCTGGTGGCCGGCGAGAATTTCGGCTGCGGCTCCTCGCGCGAGCATGCACCCTGGGCGCTGCTGGATTTCGGCATCCGCTGCGTGATCGCGCCCTCCTTCGCCGACATCTTCTTCAACAACTGCTTCAAGAACGGCATCCTGCCCATCGTGCTGCCGCAGGAACAGGTGGACATGCTGATGGCGGAGGCACGCAAGGGCGCCAATGCGCGCATCACGGTGGATCTGGAGGCGCAGACCATCACGACCTCCGACGGGCAGGCGGTCGGCTTCGAGGTCGACCCGTTCCGCAAGCACTGCCTCCTGAACGGGCTCGACGACATCGGCTTGACGCTGGAGAAGGCTGCGGCCATCGACAGCTTCGAGGCGCGCGCGGCCGCCGAGCGCCCCTGGGCCTGATCACTGGGGCCGATACCCTGGCCTGAGACTCGCCTCAAGGTTGCGCGGCGCCGACAAAGCGGGCAGACTCGGCGGCGTTGCGCGGTCGGAGAGGGCGACAGGTGATCGGGCGGGTTTTCGGCACGGCGCTGCGGGCGCTTCTGGTGGCCGCACTGGTGCTGGCGCCCGCGCTGCTGCTGCCGCCCCCCGCCGAGACCGCGCAGATCCTTGTATTGTTCGCGCTCATCGCCGGCGGGCTGACAGCCCTGGAATACGGTGCGCGCCATCCGGGCCTCGTGGAGTTCCGCCATGCGCCCCCCTACAACCGGCTGCGCTTTGCCGCACTGGCGGGGCTCGTGATGGCGCTGCCGCTGGTCCTGCTGGCGCCCGGCTGGCTGTCGGCGCCCGGGCGCTGGGTGGCTGCGGTGCTGGGTCTGCCGGGCAGCCCGCTGCACCTGCTGCTGGCCCTGTTCGCACCGGCCGACCGGGCGGCGCTGGAGGCAGCGGCCGGGCTCGGCGTGATCTGGGCGGCAGCGCTCGTGTGCCTCTTCCTGTGGCTGGCCCGTCGGCGGGGCTGGCCGGGCCGGCGACGGGCGTTCAACCTCTGGGTCAACCTGCCGAGCCATGACGCCGCCGCCGGCCGCGACGTGGCATCGCGGCTGGATCGTGGCGCACAGGCGAGCCTCATCCTGGTGCCGGTCTGGCTGGTGGGCTGGCCGCTGGTGCTGACCGGGCTGGACCGGCTGCTGGCGCCGCTGTCGGGCGCGGAGCCGCAGACCCAGGCCTGGCTGCTGGCGGCCTGGCTCTTCGTGCCCACGAGCCTGTTGATGCGGGCCATCGCGCTGTCGCAGGTGGCCCGCGCACTGCGGCGCGGGCAGGCCGGCGGGCAGCCGGCCGGGGCGACGCCGGCGGGCGGAGCGCGGGCGATGTGATCGCGCGCCGGGCGCTTGTTTCTGCCGCCTGTCTGGCCCTGCTCTGGCCGCTCTGGGCCGGGGCCGCCGACGCGACCGGGCCCACGGACGCGCCAGCCGCCACCCTGCGGTTGGCGACCTACAACGCCGCGCTGACGCGCCGCGGCCCGGGGCTTCTGCTCCGCGACACTCTGGCCGGGAACGACGCGCAGGTCGCGGCGGTGGTCGCGGTGATCGCGGCGGCCGACGCCGATGTTCTGCTGCTGACCAAGGTCGATTGGGACCACGACCTCGTCGCGCTGTCGGCACTGGCGGATCTTCTGGAGGCGGCGGGGGCTCCCTATCCGCACCGCTTCGCCTTTCCGCCCAACGCCGGCATGCGCAGCGGGCTCGACCTGACCGGCGACGGGAGGGTCGATACCGCCGACGACGCCCACGGCTATGGCCGCTTCCCCGGCGAGGGCGGCATGGTCCTGCTGTCGCGCCTGCCTGTGCACGCGGCTGCGGCGCGGGACTTCTCGGCCTTCCTGTGGCGCGATCTGCCGGGAGCGCTGCTTCCCGAGCGGGAGGGGCGCCTCTTTCCCTCCGAGGCGACCTTCGCGGCCCAGCGCCTGTCGAGCGTCGGCCACTGGGACGTGCCGGTGGCGCTGCCGGACGGCGGGTATCTGCATGTGCTGGCCTGGCATGCCGGCCCGCCGGTGTTCGGCGGGCCGCACGAGCGCAACCTGCGGCGCAACCACGACGAGACGCGGTTTTGGAGTCTCTTTCTGGATGGCGCGCTGCCGATGCCGCCGCCGGACGCGCCTTTTGTCCTGATGGGCGACGCAAATCTAGACCCCGTCGACGGCGACGGGATCGGCACGGCGATCAAGGCGCTGCTGGCCCACCCGCGGCTACAGGACCCCGAGCCGCGCAGCCGCGGCGCGGTGCTGGCGCAGGGGCCGAACGATGCCGGCCACCGCGGCGATCCGGCGCTGGACACCACCCACTGGGACAGGCCGCGCCAGCCCGGCAACCTGCGGGTGGACTATGTGCTGCCCGCGGCCGGGCTGGAGGTGACTGGCGCTGGGGTGCTCTGGCCAGAGCCGGGCGCACCGCTGGCCGAGGCGGCGGCGGCGGCCTCGCGGCACCGGCTGGTCTGGGTCGACATCCGGCTGCCTTGACCCGCTGCCCGCCCGCGGCTAGGCCCGGCGCGTTCACGCCATCCGGAGCGCAGCATGACCACCCCTTCCCTTCTGATCCTGCCCGGCGACGGCATCGGCCCCGAGGTGATGGCCGAGGTCCGTCGGATCATCGACTGGTTCGGGGCGAAAAGGGGGCTTGTCTTCGAGGTGAGCGAGGATCTGGTGGGCGGCGCTGCCTGGGACGCCCATGGCACGCCGTTGACGGATGCGACGATGTCGAAGGCGCAGGCGGTGGATGCGGTGCTGCTGGGAGCCGTGGGCGGGCCGCAATACGACGATCTCGACTTCAGCGTGAAACCCGAGCGCGGGCTTCTGCGGCTGCGCAAGGAGATGGACCTCTACGCGAATCTGCGTCCCGCGGTCTGCTTCGACGCGCTCGCCGATTTCTCGTCGCTGAAGCCCGAGGTGGTCGGCGGGCTCGACATCATGATCGTGCGCGAACTGACCTCGGGCGTCTATTTCGGCGAGCCCCGCGGGATCGTCACCGAGAACAACGAGCGGGTGGGCATCAACACCCAGCGCTATACCGAGAGCGAGATCGCCCGGGTGGCGCGCTCGGCCTTCGAACTGGCGCGGCGGCGCGGCAACCGCGTGTGCTCGATGGAGAAGGCCAATGTGATGGAATCCGGCGTGCTGTGGCGACAGGTGGTGCAGGAGGTGCACGACGCGGACTACCCCGACGTGGAACTGTCGCACATGTACGCCGACGCCGGCGCGATGCAGCTCACCCGCTGGCCCAAGCAGTTCGACGTGATCGTCACCGACAACCTCTTCGGCGACCTGCTGTCGGATCTCGCGGCGATGCTGACGGGCTCGCTGGGGATGCTGCCCTCGGCAAGCCTCGGAGCGCCGATGGCGAACGGCCGGCCCAAGGCGCTTTACGAGCCCGTCCACGGCTCGGCGCCCGACATCGCCGGGCAGGGCAAGGCCAACCCGATCGCCTGCATCCTCAGCTTCGCAATGGCGCTGCGCTACAGCTTCGACCAGGGCGCCGAGGCCGACCGGCTGGAGGCCGCCGTGCAGCAGGTGCTGGCCGACGGGCTACGCACCGCCGATCTGATGGGGCCCGCGGGCGGCACGCCGGTGAGCACCGCGCAGATGGCCGACGCGATCCTCGCCGCGCTCGACGCGCAGGGCTGAGGCCTATGCCTGCGGCGGCGGCGCCGCCGGGGGCGCGTCGAGCGGTGCGGGCTCCACCTCGGCCGGGGTGGGTGCGCCCGGGGCTCCCGGCGCCCGCGCCAGTGACTGGTAGTGCAGGATGCGTGCAGCATGGTTGGTGCTGCGCCGCAGCCAGCGCAACGCATCGGCCAGGCGGATCACCTCGGCAACCGTGACACCGAACTGGTTGGGCGGATGGCGCAGCGTGGCATGGCGCGCCCGCGCCTCCATGCGGCCGAGCCGGCCTTCCAGCCGCGCCAGCCGGCGCGCCAGCTCCGCCACATTCCCGCCTTCGGTCGCAAGCCGCTCCAGACAGCCGGCGAACAGCCGGACCGGCCAGCGCAGCCGCGGCTCGCGCACCGCGCCGCGCAGCCGCGCGGCCTGGCTGCAGCGATAGGTCAGCCGGCGCAGATGGTCGAGCCGGTGCAGCAGCGCATTGAGCCGTTCGAGCTTGGCGGGCCGGTCCTCGGGCACGCTGATGCGGGCCATGAACTCCTGCAGCTGGGCGAGATCGGCCGTGCTGCGGGCGACGGCCAGTGCCAGCGGACCCGGCGGTGCCTTCGGGCGCAGCGCGGCGGACAGGGCGGCGAACAGCTCCTCGGTCATCTCGCGCAACACGTCGCTGGCGACATCCAGCGCGGCGTCGACGTCAGCCAGCAGGCGCTTGTCGAGCCGCGACGCCGGCGTCGCCGTGATGCGCTCCGGCACCAGCCGCTGCACGGCGCGGGCGAAGGCGAAAGTGACGGGCAGCATCACCGCAACGCCGACGATGTTGAAGGTGGTGTGGAAGAGCACCAGCGCCAGCGGCCCGTCCCCGGCCAGAAGGCTCGAGCGCAGCAGGGCCGAGAAGACGTCGATCAGCGGCAGCGCCAGAACCCCGCTGGCGACATGGTAGATCACGTTCGCGATCGCCGTCTGCAGCACCGCCCGGGTGCCGCCGATGGCAGCCAGAAAGGCGGTGAAGGTGGTGCCGACATGCATCCCGATCACCAGCGCGGCGGCCTGGTCGAACTCGATCGCCCGGCCCGAGAGCAGCACCAGCGTGGCCGCGACGCCGGCGCTGGAGCTCTGCGTGACCATGGTGATCGCGACGCCGATCCCGGCCAGGGCCAGTCGCCCGGCGAGCGTCGCCGGCGGGAAATCGTCGGGCGTGACCGCGCCTTCGGCGCCGGCCATGGCGGCCTGCATCATGTCGAGCCCGATGAAGATCAGTGCGAACCCGGCCAGCCCGCGCCCCGCCTGCGCGACCCGACCGCGCGCCATCAGGGCCGCGAGGCTGGCGGCGAACAGCAGCGGCAGCGCCAGCGTGCCCAGCGGCAGGCGGAAGCCCAGCAGCAGGATCATCCAGCCGGTGAAGGTGGTACCGACGCTGGCGCCATAGAGGATGCCGATGGCCTGAGGAAAGGCGATCAGCCCCGCGCCCACGAAACCCACCGTCATCACCATCGTCGCCGAGGAGGACTGGATCGCCGCCGTGGTCAGCGCGCCGGTGACGGCGCCGGACAGCGGCGTGCGGGTGAAGCCGGCCAGAAGCTGGCGCATACGGTCGGAGCCGAGATCGCGCAGCGCGCCCGTCATCGTCATCATGCCGAACAGGAAGAGCCCGACCCCGCCGGCAAGGGAAAGCAGCGGTCCGGTCATCGCATCCGCGGCGTGATGCGGGGCCGCCACGCCGCGAGCGATTGAGCGCGCGGCCGGGATCGGTAAGCTGGCGGCACGCAGGATGGCCGGGAGCCGGGAATGACCGACAACGCCAGGGGGGCCGTCTTCGGGCTGGGCGCCTTCGCCCTCTTTGCCAGCCATGACGCGCTCATCAAGTTCCTGGGCGGGCAGTATTCTCCGGTGCAGGTGCTGTTCTTCGTCACGCTTTTCGGCTTCCCTCTCGTCAGCCTCATGCTGATGCGCGACCGCACCGACGGCAACCTGTTTCCGCGCCAGCCGGTCTGGGTGGCCGTGCGCACCGCCGCGGCCGTGCTGGGTGCGCTGTCGGCCTTCTATGCCTTCGCCAACCTGCCGCTGGCGCAGGTCTATGCGATCCTCTTCGCCTCGCCGCTGCTGATCACCCTGCTGGCGATCCCGCTGCTGGGCGAGCGGGTCCGGCTGCGGCGGGGGCTGGCGGTTCTGGTCGGGCTGGTCGGTGTGCTGATCGTCCTGCGGCCCGGCACGGCGGAGCTCGGCTTCGGCCATCTGGCGGCGTTGACGGCGGCGGTCCTGGGCGCGCTGTCGGCCATCGTCGTGCGCCGGATCGGCGCGCAGGAGCGCAGCGTGGTGCTGATCATCTATCCGCTGATGGCCAATTTCGTGTTGATGGGCCTGCTGCTGCCGCTCGTCTATGTGCCGATGCCGGTTCTGCACCTGGGCGCGACGCTGGCGGCGGCGGGCCTCGGCTTCGTGGCGATGTTGCTGGTGATCCTCGCCTACCGCTCGGGAGAGGCGATGGTGATCGCGCCGATGCAGTACTCGCAGATCGTCTGGGCGACCCTCTTCGGGCTTCTCTTCTTCGGCGAGACGCCCGATCTCGCCACCGCGCTCGGCGCCGCGGTGGTGATCGCCAGCGGCGTCTACATCGTGCTGCGCGAGGGCCGCAGCGACGCGTCGGAGAACCGCCCGGTGCTGGCGACGCGCGCCCGTCCCGGCACCCCCAGCGCGCCGGTCTTGCCGCCGGAGCCAGGTGCGGACGAGGGCCCCGGGCCGGGCCGATGAGCGCTTGCAATGCCGGCGCCGAGCGGCTACTTCCCGCCGCATCGGAGTGTAGCTCAGCCTGGTAGAGCACTGTCTTCGGGAGGCAGGGGCCGGAGGTTCGAATCCTCTCACTCCGACCATCGGCATCGCGGCCCGACCGACCACCTCATGTTCGAGGGCACGGCAGCCAGGTTGCCGGTTTCGCGTACTCGACGTGCTGGCGCGACGGAAGACACAGCGCGCGGCACAGGCGGCGGGGACGTGGGCCCGAGGATCGCGCGGCGCGACAGCGGCGCGTGGCATGGCGGGCAGACGCGGCCCCGGCAGCGCGGCCGCGCGCATGGTCGGGGCCCTTCTCAGCGGCGCGCCTGTGCGGGTGGTTGCGGCGTCTCCTGTGCACGCTCGGCGCGTCCGAAGACCAGCTCGGGCAGGACGACCTCCCATGTCTCGCGCCGCAACCGGGGACGGAAGGCCGCATCGCCCTCCTCGGAGCGGCGGGCGATGATCGCCGCGATCTCGCCCTTGAGGAGCGTCAGCCCCTCGGGCGGCCGGAACGCCCTCGCCATACGCCCGAGCGCGTGGCCGTGCCGATCGACGAGCATCCAGCGCTCGCGGTCGCGCCGGAGCGTGACTGGGTCTCCCGTCCGGGCCCGCGCGATGGCGGCGAGCGACACATGGCCGTCGCGCAGCCGCCCGGCATGGGAGAGATCGACCAGCCTCGGATCGGGCGCCATGTAGCGCCGCGCTTCCTCGGCGAGATGTGTGGCCGCCGGCGAGACCCGCCGCTGCAGGATCGCGGGCGGATCCGGCCGGACGAAGGCGTGGGCGCCGCTCGCCAGAACCGTCAGGCTGGCCCGGGCGCGGGTCATGGCCACATAGAAGAGCCGGCGCTCCGCGTCGGCATCCTCGCCGCGCGAAGGCCGCCGATCCCAGCCGCCGTCGAGGATGGCGACATGGTCGAACTCCAGCCCCTTGGCGCGGTGGGCGGTGAGCAGCAGAAGCCCGCGCTGTTCGGCCCGCGCCTCGCGCGCCCATTCGCCGAACCACTCCACCAGCTCCGGCACGGAGGCCGACTTTTCGGACAGCTCGCGGGCCAGCGTGCCGATACCCTCGCCGATCAGGTCGGTCCAGCGCGACCTCGGCAGCCCGTTCAGGATCTCGGTGAGATCGGCGATCGACAGAAGCCGCGTCCGGTCGGCCAGAAGGCTGCGTACGAAACCCTGCATCTCGCGCAGCCGCCACAGGCTGGGCAGGGTCTCGTTGGCCATCTCGACCGGCAGGCCGACGGCCTCGGCATGGGCGCGCGCGGGCTCGAGCCGCCGCCATTCGCGCGCGATGATCGCGCAGCGGCGCCATTGCCAGTCGGGGTCGAGCCGGCTGAGGCGCAGAAGCTCGTCCACCGCCGCGACCGCCTGGGCCGCATCGCCTGGCGGGCAGGAGAGCAGCGAGACGCGCCCCTGGGCGACGGGGTCGCGCGCCGCGAGGGCGCCGCCCGGGGCGGCGGCGATGCGGGCGCGGTCTACGGTGATGTCGTGGCCGGCCTTCATCCGGCTGGCGGCCGGGGCGATCACGCCGTTGGCCGCGGCGATGATGTTCGCGGTGGAGCGGTAGTTCTCCGTCAGGAAGACGGGCTTCGCGTTGTAGTCGGCCTCGAAGCGCCGGATGAACTCGATCGACGCCCCGGCGAAGGCATAGATGTTCTGATCGTCGTCGCCGACGGCAAAGAGGCTGAGCCGAAGGTCGGGATCCTCCAGCGATCGCCCGGCCACGGCGGCGATCAGGTCGTAGGCATCGGGGCCGATGTCCTGATATTCGTCGACAAGGATCCAGCGGTAGCCCTCGATCAGCGTGTCGCGCAGCGCCTCGGCCTCGGCCTTTCCCAGCCCGTCGCCGCGCAGGAGCCGCACCGCCTCGCGCAGGATCCCGTCGAAATCGCGCGCGCCCTCCTGCATCCCGGCAAAGCTGGCGCCGAGGAGGCGCATCGCCAGCGCGTGACAAGTCGAGACGGTGACGCCGGCCGCATCCTGCCCGATCAGGAGGCGCAGACGCGCGCGGATCTCGGCGGCGGCGTGGCGGTTGTAGGTGAGCACGAGGATCCCGCGCGCGTCCTCGCGCCGGACGCGGACGAGATAGGCGATGCGGTGGACGAGCACGCGCGTCTTGCCCGATCCGGGCCCGGCGAGAACCAGCACGTTGGTCTGCTCGCGGTCGTCCTTGACGATCTGTTCCTGCACCGGGTTGCCCAGCGCCTCGACGATGGCCTTCCACGAGGCGCCGGTGGTCTGGCGGCGGAGTTCCGTGCCGCGGCCGGGCAGCCACCGCTTGAGAAAAGCGCCCCGGTCCAGCACGAAATAGTCGTCGGCGAGCCGCAGCGCCTCGGGCATCCGGTCGAGCCCGCGCTCGGCATAGGCGGCCATCACATGGGTCTGCATCGTCTGTTCGGTGTAGTGCTCCTCCAGCGGGTGGAAGTTCTGCACGGTGAAACTGCCTCCCTCGCGGCTCAGGTGCAGGGTCATCGCCGGGCGGAACACGGTCAGGCCACGGCCGAGGGTCGCCACCTTCTGTTCGTGCAACCACAGCAGCGCGCGGTCCATCAGCCGGTTCATGTCGCGCACCTCGGCGCGCAGCAGGGCATCGCCATTCAGCGCGGCCAGCATGCCGCCGAGGGTGGTCTCGACCTGGAGGTCCTTTCCCCGCGCGCCCTTGGCCAACCGGCCCGCCAGATGTGCCAGCAGCACCTCCGCCCCCTGCCGGCGCAGGCTGGCGGTCTGCGCGATCACCTCCCAGGAGCGCTGGAGCCGCACGAAGAGGATGCTGCGATTGGCCTTGCGCAGATGGAGATTGCCGCGCCCGCCCTCGAGGTCGCGTCCGTCCTGGGCCATGCTGCGAAGCAGCCCCTCGACGATATCGGGACGGACGGCGATATGGCCCTGCTCCCGCAGCGCCTGACAGGTCTCGGCCAGATGCAGCGGCAGGGCCTCCGCGCCATCGGCATCGGGGGCGGCGGCGCGCAGGAGCTCGATCAGATCGGCCTCCAG
>PUNI01000599.1 GCA_003551745.1 Paracoccaceae bacterium
AAGCCGTGGCATTCGCTGCCGCAGCCCTTCTACACCGACCCGGACCTCTACCGCGCCGACCTGCGCCACATCTGGCGGGCCGACTGGGTCTTCGCCGCCCCCTCCGCCGACCTGCCCAAACTCGGCAGCTTCCAGACCCTGCAACTGGGCGACGCGCCGGTGATCCTCGTGCGCGGGCGCGACCGGGTGATCCGGGCCTTCCACAACTCCTGCCGCCATCGCGGCAGCCGGGTCTGCACCACCGAGCGCGGCAGCTCGGCCCGCCTCGTCTGTCCCTACCACCAGTGGACCTATGACCTCGACGGGCAGCTGATCTGGACCCGCGACATGGGCGCGGGCTTCGATGCCTCCGCCCACGGCCTCGGCCCCATCCACTGCCGCGAGATCGCCGGCCTCGTCTTCATCTGCCTCGCCGAGACCGCCCCGGACACCACCGCGTTGGAGGCGCAGGCCGCCCGCTACCTCGGCCCCCATGACGTGGCGGGGCTGAAGGTCGCCCACCGCTCCAGCATCGTCGAGAACGCCAACTGGAAGCTGGTGCTGGAAAACAACCGCGAGTGCTACCACTGCAGCGGCTCTCACCCCGCGCTCTGTGTCACCTTCCCCGACGACCCCAATCTGGTGGGCGCCGACGACGCCGACAGCTCCAACGCTGGCCGCGCCCATGTCGCGCGCTGCGAGGCCGCGGGCCTGCCGTCGAAATACGTCATCGACCCCTCGGAACGCTGGCGCTTCGTCCGCATACCCTTCCTGGGCCAGGCCGTCAGCTACACAATGGACGGCAAGGCTGCCGTCGCCCGCCGCATCGGCCGCATCCCCTTCGACGACGCGGGCTCCTGCCTGTTCTTCCACTACCCAAACCTCTGGAGCCACTTCCTCTCAGACCATGTCCTGACCTTCCGCGTCCTCCCCCTCGGCCCGCAGGAGACCGAGGTCACCACCACCTGGCTCGTCCACGCCGACGCCGAGGAAGGCCGCGACTACGACCTCAAGCGCCTCACCGAGGTCTGGGTTGCGACCAATGACGAGGACCGTCGCATCGTCGAGGACAACCAGCGCGGCGTGAACTCGCCGGCTTACCGCCCCGGCCCCTACAGCCGGGTGCAAGAGGGCGGCGTGAACCAGTTCGTTGACTGGTATTGCCGCACCCTGCAGGACCGACTCATCGGCCCCGCGGACCGCCGGCGCCCGCTTGCGGCGGAGTGAGCCGATGATCCCCATGCCCAGCGCGGCCACGCCGGTCTGGACCGATGCCGAGCCGCTGGAATGCGTGGCCGTCCTGCCGGAAACGCCGGGGGTCAAGACCTTCGTCTTCCGCCCGCCCTCGGGCGCCACCTTCGTCTTCCGCGCGGGCCAGTTCCTGACGCTGGAGCTGCCGCTGCCGGGCGGCGCGGTGCAGCGCACCTATACCATCTCCTCTTCCCCCATCACCAACGCCTACATCAGCGTCACCAACAAGGTGCAGCCCGGCTCCATCGGAACCGCCTGGATGCACGACGACCTCCGCGTGGGCCAGCGCCTGCGCGCCTTCGGCCCTGCGGGCGTGTTCCACCTGCCGGCCCAACCCGACGGGAAATTCCTGTTCATCTCGGCCGGGTCCGGCGTGACACCCATGATGTCCATGGCCGCCACCCTGTGCGAACGCGGCGAGGAACCCGATCTGGTCTTCATCCAGGCCGCCCACCGCCCGCGCGACCTGATCTTCCGGGGCCGGCTGGAATACATGGCCTCCCGCGTCTCGGGCCTGGCGCTGCACTTCGTCGTCAGCCGGCCCGACCCCTACGAGGTGTGGACAGGCTACCGCGGCCAGTTCAACCAGCTGATGCTGGGCCTGATGTGCAGCGACTATCTGGAGCGTGAGGTCTATTGCTGCGGCCCAGAGGGCTTCATGACCGCGGTGCGCGAGATCCTGATCTCGCTGGGCTACAACATGGCCCGCTATCATCAGGAAAGCTTCGCCGCCCCGGCCGAGACGGTGGCCGAACTGCAGGAGTTCGACGACCCCGTCCCCGACGACAGCGCCCCGGCCGAGATCGTCTTTTCCCGCTCGGGCCTCACCGTGACCTGCACCGAGGCCGACACCGTCCTCCAGACCGCCCGCAGCCACGGGCTGCCCCTGCCCTCGGGCTGCAACTTCGGCCTCTGCGGCACCTGCAAGCAGCGCTTGCTGTCCGGCGAGGTGCACATGGTCCACAACGGCGGCATCATGGAGGACGAGATCGCCGAAGGCTTCATCCTCGCCTGCTGTTCCCGCCCGATGGGCCGTGTGGAGGTGGACGCCTGAGACCGCGCGGCCTGCCCCAGCCGGACGGGCCCGCGTTCCCGGCCGGCCTTCACGTCAGCGCCAGCAGCAGCGCACCCAGCAGCGCCGACGCCAGAAGCATCGGCACCGACCACAGATGGAAGTCACGCCAGATGCCACGCCCGGGCGCCAGGCGCAGCGCGATCAGATTGGCCAGCGAGCCGATGGCCAGGCCGAAGCCGCCGACATTCACACCCCAGGCCAGCGCCCGCCAATCCTCGGCAAAGGGAGCGAGGAAGATGGCGGCCGGCACGTTGGACATGGCCTGCGACAGCCCCGCCCCCAGCGCGAACACCGCAAGATCGCCCTGCATGAGTGCCGCGGCGCGGACGGCCACGCCGGGGATCTGGCCCAGAAGCCCGAGATTGACGAACATCAGCACGAACACCAGCAGCAGCGCCCAGTCGACCCCGCGCAGCACCCGGCTGCAAGCGATGGCGAAGACCGCGAGGATGACGCCCGCACCTGCCAGCGCGAAGCCGGCATTCACCGCCCAGAGAAACAGCGGATAGGACACCAGCGACAACGCCATCAGCCCACCCGCGAGCGGGATGGGGGCGCGCGCCGGCGGCAGGTCCAGCCCGGCCCGGGCGAAGGCCAGCGGCACCAGCGCCAGAACCAGCGCCAGCATCCCGGCGGAGATCGGCAGCATGGCCAGCGTGAACTCCCAGAAACCGGCCTCCCGGCTCTGCCAGAGGAACAGGTTCTGCGGGTTTCCCACTGGCGAGACGGCCGAGCCCGCATTCACCGCAAGTGCCTGAAAGACCACAAGACGTCCGATCGGCAGCGCCACCAGCCGCGCCAGGCCCAACGTCAGGGGCACCGTCACGAAGAGCGCGACATCATTGGTCACCACCGCCGAGAGCGCCGCCGCGAACAGCACCTGCGTCACGGCCAGCGCCCGCAGGCTGCGCAGCCGCAGCAGGACCCAGCGCGCGACCCGTTCGAGCAACCCCGACACCTCCAGGCCGCGGCTCAGCACCATCAGACCGGCCAGCGCCGACACGGTCTTCCAGTCCACCAGCGGCGGCAGATCGGCCAGGCGCACCGGGGCCAGCCACAGAAGCACCGGAAGCGCGGCAACCAGTGCAAGCAGCAGCCCGTCGCGGACAATCCGGTTCAGGATCTGGCCGAGCAGGCGTCTCACCGATGAGTCCTCCTCAACCGCGCAGAAGGCCCGGCGGCCCTGCCCCGTCCGGCCCGCCGGCGCGTCCTGGCCGGTCAGCTCAGCCCGCCGTCGAGCCCATAGCGGACGATCCGCACCTTCTCGAGGGTCACCAGACAGCTTCCCAGCATCGGCTCGGCCTCGGCGAGAAAGGCGTCGATGCGGTCGGGCACGTCGACGATCTCGATCACCACGGGCAGATCCTCCGACAGCCTGAGGATCTTGGCTGTGTGCAGCCGGCTCGACCGGCCGTAGCCCATCGCGCCGCGGACGACCGTCGCGCCGGCGATCCCGGTCTCGCGCGCCTTCAGCACGATGGCCTCGTGCAGCGGGCGGCCCTCGTGCTCATCGCTCTCGCCGATGAAGAGCCGCAGCAGGGTGGCTTCGGTTGTTGCCGTCATCGCGTCATCCTTTCAGACGGTTGAGCCGCTGGCCGAGGCGGGCGCCGATCCAGACGGCAAGCAGCCACAGCAGGGCCGAGACGCCCACCTTCAGCGCGGCGAGGCCAGGGGCGCCCTGTTCCGCCAGAAGCACGGTTTCGAGGCTGAAGATGGAGAAGGTGGTGAATCCCCCGCAGAAGCCGGCCAGCACGAACTGGCGCTGCGCGGGGCTGGCGAAGACGCGCCCGCCGGGCTCGGTCAGCGTGGCGTAGAGCCCGATCAGGAACGAGCCCAGCACGTTCACCGCGAGCGTCCCCCAGGCAAAGCCCGGTCCGAGAAGCCCGAGCAGTCCGACCGAGACGAGCGCGCGGGCGACCGCTCCGAGCATCCCGCCGAGGCCGACCGCCAGATAGAGCCGCCGCTGCGCCGTCATGCCGCTCCCCCGGCCGCGAGCGCCTGCACGGTGCCGAGCCATCCCAGCGCCGCCGCAGCCAGGCAAAGCGCCAGCGACAGCACGATGTTGGCGAGCGCGCGCCCGATCTCGCCGTTGCGCGCGAGCGCTAGGGTCTGCAGCGAGAAGGACGACACCGTGGTGTAGCTTCCCAGCACGCCGATCACGAGCCCCGCCCAGGCGGTCCGGTGTTCTATGGCGTGGGTCTCTGGCGCCAGCAGCAGTGCGGCCGCCAAGCCGATGGCCGCGCTGCCGGTCACGTTCACCACCAGCGTGCCCCAAGGAAAGGTCTCGCCATACCGACGCGCGACGACGCCCGACACCCAGAACCGCGCCATGCTGCCCAGACCACCGCCCACCGCCAACAGAGCGAGGGCGATCAGAGCCTCCAGCATGATAGTCGTCATGGACATGCACCCGCGCCCCGATCCGGCGGCCCTGAAGCTGGGCCGCACACAGGGCTCAGATCAGTAACGGCGGGACGGGGCGGTCACAACAGCCCCGGGCCTTCGGGGGGCGGTTCGGCGCCACGTTCCGCAGCCGCGCGCCCTTCGCGCGCCGCATCAGGAGGCGCGGGTTTCCCGTCCCGGTGCCGGCGGGATCGGCTGTCGGGCCCCCCGCAGCTGCAGAAAGCTGCCACACGCCCCTCAGTCCGGCAGGCTCCGGACACAGGCCGTGAAGTCGTCGCCGCGGGCCTCGAAATCGGGGTACTGGTCGAAGCTCGCAGCCGCCGGGGCCAGCAGCACCACCTCGCCCGGCTCGGCCTCCGCCGCCGCCCGCGCCACCGCCTGCGCCATCGTCTCGCAGATCTCATGCGGGGTCGCCCCCAGTTGCAGGGCGAAGTCGCGGGCCGAATGGCCGATCAGATAGGCCTTCGCCACATGGCCCAGATGCGGGGCTACGGCGGCGATCCCGCCCTCCTTGCCCAGCCCCCCGGCGATCCAGCGGATACGCGGAAAGGCCGCCAGCGCATGGGCGGCACTCGCCGCATTGGTGGCCTTGGAGTCGTTGACGAAGCGCACCCCGCGCCGTTCCGCCACCAGCTGGCTGCGGTGGGGCAGCCCGGTGAAGCTGGCCAGCGCCGTCTCGACCGCCCTGGGTGCCAGCCCCAGGGCCCGGGTCGCCGCCCAGGCCGCGCAGGCGTTCTGGTGGTTGTGCGCGCCCGGCAGGCCGGGCAGGTCGCGCAGATCGCAGGCCGCGATCTGCCGGCCCTTGCGCCATTCCGCCAGAAACCCCCGCCGGGCGAACACCGCCCAGCCCGGACCGGCAAGCTTTTGGCCCGAGGAGACGCGGATCACCCGGTCGTCCTCGGGCGCCACCGAAAGCTGACCGGCCAGAAACCGACCCTCCGGCTCGTCGACGCCGACCACCGCGCGGTCCGGCCCGCCCTCGGCGAAGAGCCGCCGCTTTGCCGCGAAGTATCCGCCGAGCCCGCCGTGCCGGTCGAGGTGATCGGGCGTCAGATTGGTGAAGACCGCCACATCCGGCGTCAGAGCCCGGGCCAGCTCGGTCTGATAGGAGGAAAGCTCCAGCACGATCACCTCGCCCTCGCCGGGCGGATCGAGGTCGAGCACCCCGCGGCCGATGTTGCCGGCCATCTGCGCCGGCCGCCCTGCCGCAGAGAGGATGTGGTGGATCAGCGCCGTGGTGGTGGATTTGCCGTTCGATCCGGTCACCGCCACCACCCGCGGCGGGCTGTCGAGCGCGGCCCACGCCTGATCGCCCAGCGAGCGGAAGAACAGCCCCACATCGTTGTCGACGGGCACGCCGGCGGCCTGCGCGGCGGCCACATGGTGGTTCGGCGCGGGATAGAGATGCGGGATGCCGGGGCTGACGATGAGCGTGGCCACCCCGTCGAAGGCGCCCGGCCGGGACAGATCGTGGAGGGTAAAGCCCTCGGCCGCCGCCGGCGCCCGCGCTTCGGCGCCGTCGTCCCAGCAGAGCGGCCACGCGCCGCCGGCCGCCAGCGCCCGCGCCGCCGCAAGCCCCGAGCGCGCCAGACCGAGAACGGCCACCCGCTGCCCGGCATATGTCCTGACCGGAATCATCTGCGCTCCCGTCGCCCTCGGCCCGTCGGACCATGGGGCCGCCTGCCCCGCGCGGCAAGACCGCGCAGCCGCCTCACCCGGGGCGCCGGGCCGCGAAGCGCAGCCGCACGTAATCGGCAACCCAGCCCTCGGCGGGATCATGCAGCGCCGCGAGCCGGCGCTCGGCGTCTGCCAGCAGCGCCCCGGCGGTGACCGGCGCGGCATCGCGGGTGAAGGGGGCGGCGAAGGTCGCCAGCCAGCCGGCCATGCCGGTCGGCAGCGGCGTGGGGCGCGGGATCAGCGTCAGGGTCTCGACCTCGAAGCCGGCGGCCTCGAGCCGGGTGCGCTGCAGCGTTGGCGAGGGGAAGTCCCAGACGCGCAGGGGCGACAGGCCGGCAGCCTCGCGTGCCGCGTTCAGCGCGGTGACCACGGCGGCCACATTGCCGAAGCCGCCCTGTTCGGCCACCAGCCGGCCACCGGGGCGCAGCGCGGCAAAGACGTTCGCAAGCACGCGCGGCGGGTCCCGCATCCAGTGCAACGCGGCGTTGGAGAACACCGCATCGAAGCCGCCCTCGGGGAAGGGATCATGCGCATCGGCCCGGATCACCCGCAGCCCGCGCGCTTCGGCCGCCGCCACCATCGCGGCATCCGGCTCCAGCCCCACGGCCTCGGCGCCAGCCGCGGCGATCCGCGCGGTCAGCGCCCCGTCGCCGCAGCCGAGGTCGAGCACGCGCAGTCCCGGGCGCGGGGCGAGAAGGGCCAGAACCTCGGCGCCGAGCGCGGGCACGAAACCGGCATGGCACGCATAATCCTCCGGCGACCACTCCTGCCCGGCCGCCGGCCCGGAGCCGGACACCGCTCAGCGGACCTTCAGCGTGGCCAGGCCGATCAGCGCCAGCACCAGGCTGATGATCCAGAAGCGGATCACGATCTGCGGCTCGGCCCAGCCCTTCTTCTCGAAATGGTGGTGGATGGGCGCCATCAGGAACACGCGCCTGCCCGTCGCCTTGAAATAGGCGACCTGGATGATCACCGACATCGCCTCCAGAACGAAGAGGCCGCCGACGATGGCCAGCACGATCTCGTGCTTCGTCGCCACCGCGATCGCGCCGAGCGCGCCGCCGAGCGCGAGGCTGCCGGTGTCGCCCATGAACACCGCCGCCGGCGGCGCGTTGTACCACAGAAACCCGAGGCTGCCGCCGATCAGCGCGGCGACAAAGATCAGAAGCTCGCCCGTGCCGGGCACGAAATGCACCCCGAGGTATTCGGTGAAGTCCACCCGGCCGACCGTGTAGGCGATCACGCCCAGCGTGCCGGCCGCGATCATCACCGGCATGATCGCCAGCCCGTCGAGCCCGTCGGTCAGGTTGACCGCATTTGCCGAGCCCGCGATCACCACCATCGCGAAGGGAATGAAGAACCAGCCGAGGTTTATCAGCACATCGTTGAAGAGCGGCACCGCCACCTGCCCGCTCAACGCCGTGGGATGCAGGATCATCGCCACGCCGCTCGCCACAGCCCCGATCCCGAGCCCGAGCGCGAAGCGGACCCGGCCCGGCACGCCCTTGTGGTTGCCGCGGCTGACCTTGGCATAGTCATCGGCGAAGCCAATCAGGCCGAAGGCCACGGTCGTGCCCAGCACCAGCCAGACGAAGGGGTTGTCGAGCCGCGCCCAGAGCAGCGTCGAGACGCACAGCGCGCCGAGGATGAGCACGCCGCCCATGGTCGGGGTTCCGGCCTTGGTCAGCAGATGGCTCTCCGGCCCATCGCTGCGGATCGGCTGACCGTTGCGCTGGCGCTTGCGCAGCAGGTTGATCAGCGGCGGGCCGAACAGGAAGCCGAACACCAGCGCCGTCACGAAGGCAGCACCAGCCCGGAAAGTGATGTATCTGAAGAGGTTGAACAGGCCGCCGCCGTCGGAAAACTCGCTCAGCCAGAAAAGCATCTGTTCAGTCCCCCGCAACGGCGCGGCGGCCGCCCTGCCCCAGTTTCATCAGCGCGTCAACCACGCGCGCCACCCGGCTGCTCTTCGATCCCTTGACCAGCACGACATCGCCCGGGCGCACCAGATCGGCCGCCGCGGCGGCCAGCGCCTCGGCAGTGTCGGCCCGGTGCCCGCGCCGTTCCGGCGGCAGCGCGTCCCACAGATGCCCCATGCGCGGGCCTGCGCAGTGAACCACATCGATCGCGGCCAGCGCGGGATGGGCGGCGAGATCGGCATGGAGGCGCGCCTCGTCCGGGCCGAGCTCCAGCATGTCGCCGAGGATCGCCACCCGGCGGCCATGCGCGCCCGGTGGCAGCATCGACAGCGCTTCCAGCGCCGCGCCGAGCGAGGCCTGGTTGGCGTTGTAGGCATCGTCGATCAGGTCGAACCCGCCGGCGGCGGCGGCATCGATCTCCCCCCGGCAGCGCCGGCCGCGCCCCTCCGGCGGCACCCAGTTGCCCAGATCGAGCGCGGCGAGCGCGAGATCGGCGCCCGCAGCCTGGGCCGCCAGCAGGGCGCCGAGGGCGTTCGTCGCGAAATGCCGTCCGGCCCCGGGCAGACGAAACAGCAGGCGCTGGCCGTCGATCACCGCCTCGGCGATGGTAGCCTCGGCGCTGGCGCGCAGCTCCACGAGCCGGCAGTCGGCCCCGGCGCCGAAGCGCAGGAGGCGGGCCCCGCGGCGCCGGGCGGCGGCTTCGAGGATGGGGGTGGTGGACAGGCCCGCCGGGATCACCGCGGCGCCGCCCGGCGCAAGCCCCTCGAAAATGTCGGCCTTCTCCGCGGCAATCGCCTCCAGGCTGCCGAGCGTCTCCAGATGCGCCGGCGCAATGGTGGTGATCAGCGCCACGTCGGGCTGCGCAAGCCGCGCCAGGGGCGCGATCTCGCCACGGTGGTTCATCCCGATCTCCAGGATCGCCACATCGCTCGCCGCCGGCATCCGTGCCAGCGTCAGCGGGACGCCCCAGTGATTGTTGTAACTGGCCTCGGCGGCATGCACCTGGCCCGACCGGGCCAGCATAACCCGCAGCATCTCCTTGGTGGAGGTCTTGCCCACCGATCCCGTGACCGCGATCAGCCGCCCGGCCATGCGCGCGCGGCCGGCCCGGCCGAGGTCGGTCAGACCCTTCAGCACGTCCGGCACCAGCAGGAGCGGGGCATCGGCCGGCACGCCGCCCGGAACCCGCGCCACCATGGCCGCCGCCGCGCCACGGGCCAGCGCATCGGCGACGAAGTCGTGCCCGTCGCGG
>PUNI01000493.1 GCA_003551745.1 Paracoccaceae bacterium
CGCGGCAGCCGGCGGGTCGAGGTAGTCGGGCACCCACCACATCAGCGTGTCGTCGCAGCCGTTCCCGCCGTTCGACAGTTCGGCCACGGTGGGCGTCTGGGTCTGGCACAGCCGGTTGCCGCGCGGGCATTTCAGCCGCACGTGGAAGTGATAGTTGTGTCCGTGCATGGGCCGGATCTTCTGCAGCCAGGGCGTGTCGGCACGGCTCGCCGTCCGGCACATCTCGATCTTCACCGCGGCGGCCACGAAGATCCTGTCCACCCGCGGATCGGACGCCGCCGCGCGCAGCAGGGCGTGGTGCTGCGGGGTCCAGTTGGAATTGATGCGGCGCTGGTCGGCGGTGCGCACGGAGATCGAGCTGATCTGCTCGCGCTCGGCGCGGCTGAGGTCCAGCCGGCGCGGCGGCAGCATCCAGATGTCGGCGTCGAGCCCGATCTGATGGCTGGTGTGGCCCGAGCTCATCGGCCCGCCCCGGGGCTGGCTGATGTCCCCGATGTAGAGCCCGCGCCAGCCGAGTCGCACGGCTTCGCGGCTTAGATCCTTGAGGTAGTCTATGGTGACCGGATGACCCCAGTTGCGGTTGCGCGATAGCCGCATCGCCTGCCAGGTGGGCCCGCTCTCCGGCATCTGCACGAGGCCCGCCGCACAGCCCCGCGCGTAGGATCCGATCGCATGGGCCGGTCCGGCGGTGGGCTGGCGCTCGGCGGCGAACTGCAGCGCCGCGGTGTTCGCACCGGCGGTGCCGGCCGAGAGCATCAGTGCAACGGCGGCGGCTCGGATCGCGCCCATGCCGGTTCTCCCTGCGGTTTCACCCAGACTAGCAGCAACAGCCCGCAAAGGAAGAGCGCGATCAGCGGCGCGACGCCCAGCCGCTGGCTGTCGGTGATCTGGGTGGCCAGCGCAACCAGACCCGGTGCCAGGAAGGCCGTCACCTTCCCGGAGAGGGCGTAGAGCCCAAATCCCTCGGTCATCCGCTCGGGGTTTGCCTGGCGCACCATCATGGTGCGCGAGGCGGCCTGCAGCGTGCCGCCGGCCGCGCCGATCACCGCGCCGCAGATGTAGAAGGCGATGTCGGGCAGGCGGGAGCCGTCGGCAAGGGGGATGCCGATCAGCATGCTGCGGTCCGTGCTGACGACCACCAGGCAGACTGCGATCAGCGCGCAGATCCCCGCCACGATCACCGGCTTCGGCCCGAAGGCGCTGTCGGCCTTGCCGCCCAGCCAGCAGGCCACCGCCCCCACCACGGCGGCGACGATGCCGAAGACCCCGATGTCGACGATCGACCAGCCGAGGACACCGGCCGCATAGATGCCGCCGAAGGCAAAGATCCCGTTGAGCGCGTCGCGATAGAGCATCGACGAGCCCAGATAGGCCAGAAGGCTCGGGTGCCGCGGCAGTCCCCGCAGCGTTGCGAGCAGCTCGCCGAGCCCACGCCGCACGGCCCCGGACGGCGCCGGGGGGCGTCGGTATTCCGGGATCCACAGGAAGAACGGGATCACGAACACGAGATACCAGAGCGCGGTCAGCGGCCCGACGGCGCGGGTGCCCTCATGGGCCTGCGCATCAAGCCCGAAGATCGGCGCGATCCCGATCAGGGTGCGGCCGTTGTCCATCTCGGCGAAGAAAAGCAGCATCAGGGCCAGCGAGACCACGCCGCCGGCATATCCCAGCGCCCAGCCCGTGCCCGAGATACGCCCAAGTTCCTCGCGCCGCGCCAGCGTCGGCAGAAGCGCGTTCACGAAGACGATGCCGAACTCCAGCCCCACCATCCCGATCGCGAAGGCGAGCAGGATCGGCCACAGCGGCTCCATGCCGGGCACGGCCCACCACAGCGCGAAACTGCCCAGAACATAGAGCGCCGACCACAGGATGACCCAGGGCCGCCAGCGTCCGGCGCTGTCGGCCACCGCGCCCATGATCGGGGCCAGCAGCGCGATCGAGAGGCCGGTGACAGCCAGCATCCAGCCCCAGAGCCTCTGGCCGGCAACGGGGTCGGGTGCCACGGTGGCCGCGAAGTAGGGCGCGAAGATGAAGGTCAGCAGAAGCGTGTTGTAGGGCTGGTTGGCCCAGTCGAAGGCGTACCATCCCCGG
The DNA here is from genome assembly GCA_003551745.1 of Paracoccaceae bacterium. Lineage (GTDB taxonomy): Bacteria > Pseudomonadota > Alphaproteobacteria > Rhodobacterales > Rhodobacteraceae > Rhodobaculum. The sequence continues at coordinate 2,092 of PUNI01000493.1, forward strand.
ATCCGTCGCCGCTCGACGCTGGTCATCGCCTGCTCTCCCTTGCGCCCCGAGGCGCCTCCATGCGCCCCCGCCTATGCGCCGTCAGCCGTCGTCGCGCAGGATCGCGAGGAAGGCATCGCCGAACCGCTCCAGCTTCTGCTCGCCGAGCCCGCCGATGCGGGCGAGATCGGTCAGCGTCGTCGGCCGGGCCTCGGCGATCCGGCGCAGGGTAGTGTGGGTGCAATTCAACGGCTTTCCTGTTCCGTCCGGCCCGCGTCTGAGCGCGACCTGCGCCGCCTGCAGCCGGTCGAAGATCGCGCCCGCGTCGCGCCCCGCCAGCGCCCGCCGCGCGGGGTGCAGCGGCGCGGCCTCCGCCCCGGTGACGACCGCTAGGAACGCATCCCCATAGCGGGCGAGCTTGGCCGCGCCGACGCCGGTGATCCCGGCCATCGCGTCGAGGCTGTCGGGCCGGCGTTCGGCCATCTCGATCAGCGTCCGGTCGGGGAAGATCACATAGGCGGGCACGCGGGCGGCCTCGGCGAGCGCCCGGCGCTTGGCCTTCAGCGCCGCCAGCAGCGCCGCGTCGCCCTCGCCGACCTGGGCCTTGGCCTCGGTCCGGGTGCTGCTGCGCGCCGCCTCGACGCTGTCCTCGCGCAGCGCGATGCTCTGCTCGCCGCGCAGGATCGGGCGGGCCGTCTCGGTCATGCGCAGCGCGCCGTGGCGCTCGGGATCGGGGCGCACGAGATCGCGTCCCATCATCTGCCGGAATACGGCCTGCCAGCCGCCTCGGCCCAGATCGCGCCCGACCCCGAAGGTGGGCAGCCGGTCGTGCCCGCGCGCCTTCACCTTGTCGGTGGCATTGCCGGTCAGGATGTCGATCAGGTGCCCGGCGCCGAAGCTCTCGCCGGTCCGCAGTGCGGCCGAAAGCGCCTTGCGCACCGCCTCGGTGGCGTCGAAGAGCCGGGCGGGCCGTTCGCAGAGATCGCAGTTCCCGCAGGGCGCGCTTTCCTCTCCGAAATAGCCCAGCAGCACCTGCCGCCGGCAGCCGGTGGCCTCGGCCAGCCCCAGCAGCGCGTTGAGCCGCGCGTGATCGGCGGCCTTGCGCTCGGGCGGGGCCAGACCCTCGTCGATCTGCGCCCGGCGCAGGCGGATGTCGTCGGCGCCGAAGAGTGTCAGCGTGTCGGCGGGCGCGCCGTCGCGGCCGGCCCGGCCGATCTCCTGGTAATAGCCCTCGATGGATTTCGGCAGGTCGGCATGGGCGACCCAGCGGATGTCGGGCTTGTCGATGCCCATGCCGAAGGCGACGGTGGCCACAACGATCAGCCCGTCCTCGCGCTGGAAGCGGGTCTCGGCCAGCCGGCGCTCGTCGGCGACCATGCCGCCGTGATAGGCGATGGCGCTGTGGCCGCCCTCGGCCAGCGCCCGGGCCAGCGTCTCGGTCTTGGCCCGGGTGGCGCAATAGACGATGCCCGACTGGCCCCGGCGCGCGCGGACGAAGGCCTCGATCTGGGCCCGCGGCCGGTCCTTGGCGGCAAAGCCGAGGCGGATGTTCGGCCGGTCGAAGCCGCGCAGGAAGGTTTCGGGTTCCCGCCCGTCGAAGAGCCGCGCCACGATCTCGGCCCGTGTCTCGGCATCGGCGGTGGCGGTGAAGGCGGCGAGCGGCACGTCCAGTGCCTTCCGCAGCGCGCCGATCTTCAGGTAATCGGGGCGGAAGTCATGTCCCCACTGGCTGACGCAATGCGCTTCGTCCACCGCGATCAGGCCGCAGCCGATCCGGCGCAGCAGCGCCTGCGTGCCGGTTGCGGCCAGCCGTTCCGGCGCCATGTAGAGAAGCCTGAGCCGCCCGGCGTCGAGCGCGGCGAAGACATCCTCGGTTTCCGCGTCGGTATTGCCCGAGGTCAGCGCCCCGGCGGCGACGCCCGCGGCGCGCAGCGCGCGGACCTGATCGCGCATCAACGCGATCAGCGGCGAGATCACCAGCGTCACGCCGGGCCGGCACAGCGCCGGCAGCTGATAGCACAGCGACTTGCCGCCACCCGTCGGCATGATTGCCAGCGTGTCGCGGCCTTCGCACACAGCGCTGACGATCTCAGCCTGCCCCGGCCGCCAGGAGTGAAAGCCGAAGACGGAGGCGAGCAGATCGTCGGGCAGATCCCGCATCGCGGCGGCGCCGGCGCTCAGAAGGCGCCGATCAGCGCTGCGGCATTGTTCCGGATCACGATCTCAAGGGCATAGAGGCCGATCAGGAGCACGAGAGGCGCCAGATCGATGCCGCCCAGATCCGGCAGGATGCGGCGGATCGGCCGGTAGGCGGGCTCCAGCAGCCGGCTTGTCCCGTCCCAGATCGAGGCGACGATCGGCTGGCGCAGGTTCAGGACCTGGAAGTTGATCAGCCAGCTCAGGATGATGTGGATGATGACGATGAACCAGGCAACCTGGATGAGCAGCAGGATGATCTGCAGGATCGACGCCATCGGCAGGGTCCTCTCGTCAGCGCTCGGAAATCTCGGGCGCGGCCAGAGGTAAGGCCCGGGGCGCGGCATGGCAACCGGGTTGTCGCTGTGTGCGCGCCGTCTGGACACCGCCTCGTGATGCCATAGTGTTCCGGCTCCGCAATCGGAGATCGGCCGTGCTCGTGGTCTTGTCGCCCGCCAAACGTCTCGACTGGTCGCCCGCGCCGATCGGTCAGACGCAGCCGGCCTTCATGCCGGACGCGGCCGAACTTGCCGATGTCGCGCGCGGCCTAGGGGCCGCGGAGCTGGCCCGGCTCATGGGGTTGAGCGATCGCCTGGCCCGGCTCAACCACGACCGCTTTAGGGCCTTCCGGCCGGATCCCGACCCGGAGGCAACACGCCCAGCGGCCTTCGCCTTCGCCGGTGACACCTATGCCGGGCTCGAGGCGCGGACGCTGCCGGAGGACGCGCTGCGCTGGGCCGACGACCGGCTGCGCATCCTCTCCGGGCTCTACGGCCTGCTGCGACCGCGCGATGCCATCCAGCCCCATCGCCTCGAGATGGGCACGCGGCTGGCGACCCCCCGCGGGCGCGACCTCTACCGCTGGTGGGGGACACGGCTCGCCGAGGCGCTGACGGCCGAGGCCGACCGGCTCGGCACGCGCTGGCTGCTCAACTGCGCCTCGCAGGAGTATTTCGCCGCGGTCGACCGAGCGGCGCTCGGGCCGGAGGTGATCACGCCGGTCTTTCTCGAGGATCGTCCGGGCGGACCCCGGATCGTGAGCTTCTTCGCCAAGAAGGCGCGGGGTGCGATGGCGCGTTTCGTGATGGAACACCGCCTGGAGGCGCCCGCGGACATCCTCGGTTTCGACAGCGGCGGCTACCGGCACGCGCCCAACCTGTCCGAGCCCGGTCGGCCGGCCTTCCTGCGACCGGGTTAGGCTACTCGGCGGCCTGCGCACCCCGCGGCGGGCGCACACCCTCCGGAACATGGGCAAGGATGCGCTCGACGATCGCCGCCCGCTTGAGCGGCTTGGTCAGATAGTCGTCGAGCCCGTCGGCCACGATGGCGTCGCGGTCGCCTTCCATCGCATGGGCCGTCAGGGCGATGATGGGCACGCGCCTTCCGCTGGCCTTTTCCCGTCGGCGGATCGCGCGGGTGGCCGCGCGCCCGTCCATCCCGGGCATCGATATGTCCATCAGGATGAGGTCGGGCTGCCCGCTCTCGAACATCGCCACCGCCTCGTGCCCGTCGTTGGCGAAAGACAGCTCGATGTCGAGATCCTTCAGCATCTTGGCAAGCACCAGCTGGTTGGTCCGGTTGTCCTCGGCCGACAGGACGCGCATCTGCCGCGGCTCGTCGGCCGCGGGCTGCGCCGGCGCGGGCGGGCTCTCGGGTTCCGGCTCGTCGGGCGGCGCGCCGATCTCGGCCAGCCGCCGGATCAGCTCGCTGCGCAGGACCGGCTTCTGCAGCACGGTGATGCAGAGCGCCGCCGCCTCCGACACCCGCAGTCGCGCGGGGTTCGAGCTGAGGAGCAGGATGGGGCCCTGCCAGCCACGCGCGCGCAGGGCGGCGGCGAAGGCGACGCCATCCATCCCGGGCATCTCCTGGTCGGTCAGCACCACATCGGGCTGCAGGCCTGCGTCGATGGACTTCAGCGCCTCGGTCGCGGCGTGGTGCAGGGTCACGGTCATGCCCTGGGCGCCGAGCTGGCGCTCGAGGATGGTGCGATTGAAGAGCTGATCGTCGACCACGAGCGCATGGCCCAGCCGCACCTGCGCCGGCGCCGCGGCGGCGCGTTCCTCGGCCACGGGCAGGCTCAGGCGGAAGCCGAAGCAGGATCCACGGCCCGGTTCGGAGTCGAGCCACATCTCGCCGCCCATCATCGCCAGCAGCTGCCGGGTGATGGCGAGGCCAAGCCCGGTGCCCTCGAACTTGCGGTTGGCGTCGGCCTCGACCTGGCTGAACTCCGCGAAGACGAGATCGCGCTGGTCGGGCGGGATGCCGATGCCGGTGTCCTCGACGGTGACGTGCAGGTTCTGGCGATCCCCGGCATCGGCCGGGCTGTCGGGGGCGTGGCCGGTCACCCGCACCATCACATGGCCGGTCTCGGTGAACTTCACGGCATTGCCGATCAGATTCATCAGCACCTGCCGGACGCGCCCGGGATCGGCGACGTACCGGGTGGGCAGGAAGATGTCGAAATCGACGAAGATGTCGAGCCCGCGATCCCGCGCGCCGGGATGCAGAAGCAGCACCACCTCGTGGATGCAGCGCTCCAGATCGAAGGGTTCGGGGAAGAGCGCCAGCTTGCCGGCCTCGATCTTCGAGTAATCGAGCACGTCGTTGATGATCCGCAGCAACGCCTCGCCGGAGCTGCGGATGGTTTCGGCATAGAGCCGCTGATCCTCGGTCAGCTCGGTCTCGCACAGAAGCTCGGCCATTCCGACCACGCCGTTCATGGGCGTGCGGATCTCGTGGCTCATGTTCGCGAGGAAGGCGGATTTCGCGCGGTTTGCGGCTTCGGCACGCTCGCGGGCCCGTTCCAGGTCCCGCTCGTATTCGACCGTGTCGGTGACATCGAGGGCGAGGCAGACCATGTCGCCGTCGCGCGCGCGCCGGTCGATCAGCTTCACCCAGGCGCCGGTCTGCAGGCGCAGCATCATCGGGCGCGGCCGCGGCGCAGTCCAGCGCGCGAGCATCCGCTCCACCCAGGCCGCCGGCGTCTCTCCGTCCAGATCGACGAGGCCGTTCTCGGCGCAGATCTCCAGAAGGCGGGCATAGCCGATCCCGGGCCGGACCTCGGGAAAGCGGCGGAACGGGCGCAGCCAGGCCCGGTTCGCCCCGATCAGCGCGCGATCCGCGTCGAACATCGCGAAGCCGTCGCGAATCGCCTCGATCGAATCCCACAGCCGCCGTTCCGCCCGGACGGCGCTGGCGTGGGCATCCTCCAGCTCGTCCAGCAGCTCGCTGTACTGGTCGCGCACCGAGGCGACCTCGGACAGCGCGTTGGCCATCAGGTTGCGCTGGTCGGAGATCTGGTTCGACAGCCCGCGCGCACGCTCCTCCAGCTCCTGCTGGGCGGCCAGCAGGTCGCGGGTCTTCTGTTCCAGCCGCCGTTCGGCCGCAAGACGCGCCCGACGTTCCTGCGACAGTCGTTCCGCCCAGTTCATGCAGTGCCCTCGGCCGCGCGCTGGCCGCGCCGGGGAGAGCCTCGCCAAACCGCGTGAAAACGCGATTAACGGTACCCGTGCGGCATCACCGGAAGCGCAGTGGCAGGTTGAAACTGTACTGCGCGGCGGTGAGGCCGGCCGGCGCGGCCGGGAACCGGCCGGCGCGGCGGACGGCGTCGAGCGCGGCCTGATCGACGGACGCGTTGCCCGAGGAGTTGCTCAGGCTGGCGTTCACCAGGCGGCCGTCGCGCGCCACGGTCAGGTGCAGGGTTGCCGTCCCCCTGGCGTTGCTGCGCGGGGCACTGCGGGCGATCTGCGCGCGGATGCGCCCGCCCCAGTCGGCCATCAGCGAGGCGCGGTCGCCGTCCGAGACCGCCGGGGCGGTGCTTCGCGCCGACCCGCCCGCGGCCCCGTCGCCGCTGCCTTGTGCGCGCTGCGGTGCCGGCGCCGGCGGTGCCGACGGTGCCGGCGGAGGCGGCGCTGCGGCGCTGCGGGGCGGGGGTTCCGCCGCGGCGGCGGGCGGTGGCGGCGGTGGTGGCGGGGCCGGCACGACCGACCCGGCCGCCGGTGCGCGGTCGGCCGCGGGGTCTTCGGGCGGGCGCACGGGCTCGGGGTGCCGCGGCAACGCCGGCGCGGCCGCGCGCGGCGGGGCCGTAGGCGGTGCGGGCGCGGGGGCGGCCAAGGTGGCGGCAGGGGTCTCTGGCGCCGGCGGGCGATCCCAGCTTTCCACCATCGCGGCGAGGGCGGGGCTTGCGCCCCTGACCGAGACGCTCTCTGAGCCGCCATCGCCCGCGCCGGGCTCTCCGCCGCCGGTCAGGCCCGGGATTGCCGCCGCGTGCAGGGCCAGGGCCACGCCTCCGAAGGCGAGGATTTCCGCAGCCCGCCTCACGGCTGCATCACCACCAGCGACAGGTCCGGGATGCCAAGCCCGGCGAGCCGGCCGACGAGCCGGGCGAAGGCGGCGCCATCGAGCCCCGCATCGGCCCGCAGCACCAGTGCGTCGGGGGCGCTTGCCGCCAGCGCCGCGAAAACGTCCTCGTCGCGCAGGTCGCGATAAGCCAGCCGGCCGTCGGCGGCGACATGCAGCGTGGCCGTGCCGGCGTCGGCCGCGGCCTCGCCGGTGGCGGCGGGGCTCGTCACCTCGAAGGGATCGGGCGGGGCGAGGGTCGCCGTCAGCAGGAAGAAGATGAGCAGGAGAAAGACGATGTTGATCATCGGCACGATGTTGGCCGGACGCGCCGGGCGGCAGGGCCGGGGAAAGCGCATCACTCCACCAGCAGCAGGTTGTCGTGCCCGGCCGCCTGCAGGGCCTCGATCGCCGCCACCAGCCGCTGCAGGTCGACACCGTCTCGGGCCCGCAGCACGACCGGATCGCCGGGCGCGTCGATGAGCGGCGCCAGCGCCGCGGCGAGCGCGTCTGGCGCGACCGGAACCCCGTTGAGCCGCAGGCCGTCGGGCGCGACGTCGAGCAGCCGCGGCGGGCCGTGCCATTCGGCATCGCCCGCCGCCCCGGCCGCCATCGCAAGCCGCGCCTCGGGCCCGAAGCGCGCGGCGAGCATGAAGAACACCAGCAGCAGGAACACCACGTCGATCATCGGCGTCAGGCTGGCGCGCCGCGCCCGCCGCCGCGGGCCGAGGTCGAACCGCGCCGCCGTCACCGCCGTTGCTCCCGGCCGCGGGCTCTCGCCCTTCCCGCGGCGCCCCGGCCGGCCCCGGCCCGCGCTTTGCGCTCGGTCCGCCGCCGCGGCGAGCCCGGGGTGAAAGCGTCGTTCCGATGATCAACA
>PUNI01000351.1 GCA_003551745.1 Paracoccaceae bacterium
CGCCCGAGCCCGGACCGGCGAACCGGGCAAGGCGAGATTGCGTGACAGGGCGACCGCCGCGACTGCCAGCGCGAGCGGCGCAAGCGTCTTGACCACCGCAGGCCCGGTCAGCGCGGCGGCCAGATCGACCCTCGGGCCCCAGAACAGCAGGAGCGCCGCAGCCGCCGTCACGATCGCCCCGGCCAGCCCGACGGCCATGCGACGTCGCGGATCGGGGCGCGGCGTGGTGTCGGCGGCAAGTGCCGAGATCAGCTGATCCGTCTTCATTCGATCATCCTTTCGCGGAGGCGGGCGATCGTCTTGAGCGCCCGGTGCAGGGCCACGCGCACCGCCCCCTCCGTCATGTTGAGCCGCGCGCCGGTCTCGGCCGCGCTCTCGCCCCGCATACCGATGCTGCGCACGATCTCGGCCGCGCGCGGCTCCAACCGTGACAGCACCCGCTCGACGTCGCGCGCCTGCAGGGGATCGGGGCCGTCCGGCGCCGGCAGAACCTCGGCGAAATCCTCCACCGGCAGTTCGATGCGCTGGCCACGGGCGCGGAAAGCGTCGACCACCTTGTGCCGCGTGACGGCATAGAGCCACGGGCGCAGGGGCGCGTCCTCCCTCCATGTATGGCGCTTGAGATGGATCGCCAACAGGACCTCCTGCACCACATCCTCGCATCCTTCGGGCCCGAGGCGCGCGCCACGGGCGCGGACGATCCCGCGCAGCACGGGGGTGATGGCCCGCAGCAGCCGCCCATAGGCGACCGTGTCGCCCCGGTTCGCGGCCCGCATCAGGGCCTCCCAGTCATCGAGCGTTCCGGCCTTCACCTTCAAGCCTCTTCGCTGCGCCGCCCGCAGTGTTACACCGCGCGCCCGGCCTGCGGATGACGCGCAGCGCCATGTCACGGCTGTGTGAGCACCGTAACGCCCAACGATCGGCCTGCGTCCTGCCCGCCACGACCGGCAGATCCGGTCGGCAACCAGCAGAGAGAGTTCGCAATGATGAGCAAACCCAAGACCACCCTGACCCTTGCCGCCTCGATCGCCACGGCGATGAGCCTGACCGGCGGCCACCACGCCGAGGCGCAGGAAGCGACCATGGAGAAGTGCTACGGCATCTCGCTGGCCGGCGAGAACGACTGCGCCGCCGGCCCGGGCACCACCTGCTCGGGCACCTCGACGGTGGACTACCAGGGCAACGCCTGGACGCTGGTGCCGACCGGCACCTGCGAGACCATCGAGCTGCCCGCACAGGCCGACGGGACGCCCCGCATGGGCTCGCTCGAGGAACTCGACCGCGACCTGCCCACGGGCTGAGTCGCTGCGGGCGGGCGGGCCGCCCCCCAACGGTCCGCCCGACATCCCCCGAAACCGGAGACACTGCGATGCCAGCCATGCCTGCCCTGCCCGCCACCGCCGGCCTCGGCTTCAAGCCCGAGCACTTCGCGGAGATCTCACGGCGACCCGGTGCCGTCGGCTTCTACGAGGTCCATGCCGAGAACTACATGGGCGCGGGCGGCGCCCCGAATGCGATGCTGTCGCGCCTGCGCGCGGATCACGCGCTGTCACTGCACGGTGTGGGGCTCTCCATCGGCGGCGCGGGGCCTCTGGACAGGGCGCATCTGGCGCGATTGCGCGCGCTGGTCGATCGCTACGAGCCCGAGAGCTTCTCGGAGCATCTGGCCTGGTCGAGCCATGACACCGCGTGGCTGAACGATCTGCTGCCCCTGCCCTACACCGCCGACACGCTCGATCGGGTCTGCGCGCATGTCGATCAGGCCCAGGAGGCGCTCGGCCTGCGCCTTCTGCTGGAAAACCCGGCGACCTACCTCGCCTTCGAGGCCTCGACGATGGGCGAGACCGAGTTCCTTTCGGAGATCGTGCGGCGCACCGGCTGCGGATTGCTGCTCGACGTCAACAACGTCTTCGTCTCGGCCACCAACCAGCGCAGCGATCCGCGCGCCTATCTGGCGGACTTCCCGCTCGGCGCGGTTGGCGAGATCCACCTCGCCGGCCACAGCGAGGAGGCGCTGCCGTCGGGGCCGCTGCTGATCGACACCCACGGCCAGCCGGTCGCCGACCCGGTGTGGAGCCTCTATGCCGAGGTCATCGCCCGGACCGGGCCGCTGCCCACGCTGATCGAATGGGATACCGACGTGCCCGCCTTCGCGGTCCTGCTGCAGGAGGCCGGGCGCGCGCGCCGCATTCTGGATGCCGGGGGGCACGCCCATGCATCCGCCGCCTGAAGTGCACACGGATCACCTGCACGGCACGCAGGCGGCCTTCGCCGACGCGCTCTGGGCGGGCGCGCTTCCACCGGGCCTCGCCGCGCCGCAGCCCGACGAGGTGGTGCGACGGTTCGGGGTCTATCGCAACAACGTGATGCACGGGCTGAGCCGTGCGCTGGAGCGGCGCTTCCCGGTGATCGCCCGGCTGGTGGGGTCCGAGTTCTTCGCCGCGCTGGCCCGCAGCTTCGCCGCCGCGCATCCGCCACGCTCCCCGGTGCTGATCGACTGGGGCGACGCATTCGCAGACTTTCTGGCGCGCTTTCCGCCGCTGGCGCAGCTGCCCTATCTGCCCGATGTCGCCAGGCTGGAGTTCGCCCGCGGCAGCGCCTATCACGCCGCCGATGCGGCGCCGGCACCCGCCGAGGCGCTTGTCACGGAAGATCCCGGGCGCCTGCATCTGCGCCTGCATCCGTCGGTCCATCTGATCGCATCGCCCTGGCCGGTGCTGACGATCTGGCGCGCCAACCAACCCGGCCACCCGCCGGCCAGGATCCCCGCGCATCACCGCGAACAGGCGCTCATCGCCCGGACGCCTGCCCTCGAGGTGATCGTGGAGCCGCTCGACGCCCCCAGCCATGCCGTGCTGAGCGCCCTGCAGCGGGGCACGCGCCTCGCCGAGGCAGCCGGCCCCGACGACCCTGCCGCAGCGCTTACGCTGCTGCTGCGCCACCAGCTGATCACCCACATCGGAGAGACCCCATGACCCACCCCGCCGAGACACGTCCGTCCCGCCCCGCAGCCCTGGCCGATCGCATCCGTCAGATCAACGCGCTCGGCAGCTTCGTTCCGCAGGACGTCCTGACCCTCGCCGCGCGCCTGTTTCCCGCCGCGGTGTTCTGGCAGTCGGCCCGCACCAAGGTCGAGGGATTCTCGATCAAGGAGAGCACCTTCTTCCTGTTCGAGAACGTCTATGCCCTGCCGGTGATCCCCCCGGCCTGGGCGGCGGTCATCGCCACCGTCGCCGAGCATGTGCTGCCCGTCCTCCTCGTGCTTGGCCTCTTCGCCCGCCTTTCGGCGCTGGGGCTTCTGATCATGACGGCCGTCATCCAGATCTTCGTCTTTCCCGGCGCCTGGATCACCCACGGCCTGTGGGCGGTGGCCCTGCTGGCGGTGATCGCCCACGGCCCGGGCCGGATCTCGATGGATCGCGCGCTCGGGCTCGACCGGGGTTGACGCGGGCTCTGCGCGCCCGGCGCTCTCAGCCAGGCGACAGGCCGCGGATGCGCTCCGAGCGACGCCGCAGCAGTTCCACCGTGGTCAGCAGCGCGATCGACAACAGCACGAGGATTGTCGCAACGGCCAGGATCGTGGGGCTGATCTGCTCGCGGATGCCCGACCACATCTCGCGCGGTATGGTGCGCTGCTCCACCCCCGCGACGAACAGCACGATGACGATCTCGTCGAAGGAGGTGATGAAGGCGAAGAGCGCGCCCGAGATAACGCCGGGCAGGATCAGCGGCATCGTGATCTTGAAGAAGGTCCGCGTGGGCGACGCGCCGAGGCTGGCCGCGGCGCGCGTGAGCGACTCGTCGAAGCCCACCAGCGTGGCGGTCACCGTGATCACCACGAAGGGCACCCCCAGCGCGGTGTGGGCGAGGATCACGCCGATATAGGTCTGCGCGAGATTGACCGAGGAGAAGAAGAAGAACATGCCCGCCGCCGAGATGATCAGCGGCACGATGATGGGCGAGATCAGGATGCCCATGATCAGGCCCTTGAAGGGCATCTGTGCCCGGCTCAGGCCGAGCGCGGCCAGCGTGCCCAGCGTGGTGGCCAGCACGGTGGCCGCGGCGCCGATGATGAAGGAATTCTGGATCGACCGTAACCAGCTCGCGGAACCCAGGAAGTCGCGATACCAGCGCAGGCTGAAGCCCTCGGGCTGCAGCGTCAGCATCTCGCGCGTAAAGGTGAAGAAGGGCTGCGCGTTGAAGCTGAGCGGGATCATGATCAGGATCGGCGCCAGCAGGAAGAAGAAGATGGCGATGCAGATCCCGCGGAACGCATAGTACCAGATACGCTCGCCGGTGCTGGCATAGGGGGGCAGGCCCATCGCGCGCGTCTCCCGCTCAGTTGAACTTCAGGCTGTCGGCGCCCACGAGGCGGTTGTAGGCCCAGTAGAGGATCAGCACGCCCACCAGGAGCATCGTGCCGAGCGCGGCGGCGAGGCCCCAGTTCAGCGATTGCTGCATGTGCCGCGCGATCTCGTTGGAGATCATCCGGCCTGACTGCCCGCCCACCAGCGCCGGCGTGATGTAGTAGCCGATCGAGATGATGAAGACGAGCACCGCCCCGGCCCCGATCCCCGGCAGGGTCTGCGGGAAATAGACGCGCCGGAAGGCGGTGAAGGGCGTCGCACCGAGGCTCTTGGCCGCGCGCATGTAGGAGGGCGGAATGGTCCGCATCACCGAGTAGAGCGGCAGCACCATGAAAGGCAGCAGGATGTGCGTCATCGCGATGATGGTGCCGGTCATGTTGTAGATCATGCTCAGCCGGTTCTCGTCGGCGATGATGCCCAGCTGCACCAGCAGGGTGTTGATCACCCCCTGCTGCTGCAGCAGCACGATCCAGGCCGTGGTGCGCACGAGGAGCGAGGTCCAGAACGGCAGCAGCACGCAGATCATCAGCAGGTTGGCGTAGCGCATCGGCAGGACCGACATCCAGTAGGCGATCGGGAAGCCAAGCAGGAAGCACAGCAGGGTGATGCCGACCGAGAGCGCCAGCGTGCGCCCGAACAGGTTGACATAGATGCGCCGGTTCTCGTCGCGCTGGACGATGCGCCCATCCTCGTCGAACTCGCGATCGAGCGCGGCGACGTAGTAGGACATGGTCAGCGGCCGACCTTCGCGCTGGATGATGCGCCAGAGGTTCGGATCGCCCCAGAGCCGGTGCTCGTCGAGGAAAGCCTCGCGATAGGGCGCCTCGAAGCTTGCGACGTTGCGGGCGGTGCGCGAGATCGCGCCCCGCGCGGCACTGACTTCATAGTTCAGGCGGATGCCGAGCGGCCCGATTGCCTGCTCGCGCCGCGGTCGGTCGGCATCGGCCATGAAATCGGCGTGGAGCGCTGCGAACACGGGCTCTTCGGGCAGTTCCTGCCCGTCCCAGCCGCGCAGCGCCTCCAGCGTGCGGGGCAACGCGTTGACGACCTGCGGGTTGTCGACGCTGCGCCACATCATCTGTCCGATGGGGAAGATGAAGACCGTCAGCAGAAAGGCGAGGAGCGGTGCCACCAGCAGGAACGCCGCCAGCTTGCGGCGACGCTCGGCCCGCTGCAGCGCGCGCTTGAGCGGCATGCCGTCGGCGGTGACCAGCTTTTCCTTGCGCGGGCGTCCCATCGAAAGCGGGGCGACGCCCGCATCCGCCTGTGCCATCGCATCCTCTCCCCGGAAAGGACGCACCGGCGGTCTGGCCGCCGGTGCGGGGCTGGCGGGGCCGTCGGCGACGCCCCCGCCTTGGAGCCTTTACTGCAGCATCCAGTTGGCGAAGCGCTCGCGCAGTTCATCGCCGTAATCGACCCAGAAATCGTTATCCAGGACGATGGGAGCGAAGTAGTTCTCCGGCGCCGTCGGCATGTGCTCGTTCATGTCGATGCCCAGATCGGCGTGCTCGCCCACCAGCTCGGCCGAAGAGGCGCGGGCCGGGCCGTAGGAGATGAAGCTCGCCTGATCGGCCAGCCGCTGGGTGTCGGTGGCGAAGTAGAGATACTCCATCACCGCATCGATGTTGGGACCGTCGGCCGGCACCACCCAGCCGTCCCATTCCACCACCTGGCCGTCCCAGATGATGTCGGCGGCCATGCCCTCGACCTCGATGGCATCGAACATCCGGCCGTTGTAGCCGGTGGCCATCACCACCTCGCCGTCGGCCAGAAGCTGCGGCGCCTGCGCGCCCTCGGTCCAGAACACGATGTGGTCCTTGATCGTGTCGAGCTTGGCGAAGGCCCGGTCCACGCCCTCGGGGGTGGAGAGGACGTCATAGATGTCGTCCGGATCCACCCCGTCGGCGTAGAGCGCCCATTCCAGGTTGGTGCCCGGGCGATCCTGCAGCGCCCGGCGCCCCGGGAAGTTCTCGACGTCGAACAGATCGGCGATCGAGGTCGGCTGGTTGTCGTCGGGGAACGCGTCGGGACGGAAGGCGAGCACCGTCGAATAGACGATCTGCGGGATGAAGCACTCGCCGAGGCTGCCCGGCAGGAAGTCCTCGGTGGGAGGCGTGCCGTCCGGCGCCGCCGCCAGCACCGCGTCATGGTCGATGGGCATGATGATGCCCTCGTCGCAGGCCAGCTGCGCGTCCGACGGCAGCATGTCCACCAGATCCCAGGTGACGTTGCCGGCCTGCGCCTGGGCGCGCAGACCCGCCAGCGCATTCGCCGACCCATCATCGTTGATGATGGTGACGTGGGGGTTCAGCTCCATCCAGGGCTCGTGATAGGCGCGGATCTGGCTCTGGGTGTAGGCCCCGCCCCAGGACACGATGGTCAGGCTCACCGGATCGTCGGCATGGGCCGCGCTCAGGGCCAGCAGGCTCACGGCCCCGCCGGCGCCGATCAGTTTCAGCGTACGCTGTTTCATCTGATACTCCTCTGTTGCAGATGTCGGGCACGGCAGATCCGCGCGCACCCCTGTTGCAGCGCGGCGACCTCGCCGCCGCACCGATACCGCGCGGACCCGTCAGGACGGATCCAGCGCACGGCAGTCCTCCTTGGCCCAGCCCAGCCGCAGCGTCTCGCCGACGCTGATCCGCCGGCCGCTGGTGGAGTTGGGCACCTTCACGATGAACTCGTCGTTTCCGGCAAGGCTCACCCGCACCCGGATATGGTCGCCGAGGTAGATGAGTTCCTCCACCCGCCCGTCGAAGGTGTTGGGAAAGCGACCGTTCTCTGGCGCGATATGCACGCGCTCCGGGCGCAGCGACAGCGTGGTCTTCGCGCCTTCGCCCTCGACATTCACGCGCAGGGCCACGACCTCTCCGGCCTTCCCGTCGAGCTTGACCGTGCACGCGTCGCCCTCGATCCGCGTGACCGTGCCGCGCAGCGTGTTGTTCTCGCCGATGAAGGCGGCCACGAAGGCGTTCTCCGGCCGCTCGTAGAGATCGTCGGGCGGGGCCAGCTGCTGGATCTTCCCGTCGTCGAACACGGCCACCTTGTCCGACATGGTCAGCGCTTCGGTCTGGTCATGGGTGACATAGACCACCGTCACCCCGAGATTGTTGTGGATGTGCTTGATCTCGTACTGCATCCGCTCGCGCAGGTTCTTGTCGAGCGCGCCGAGGGGCTCGTCCATAAGCACCAGGTCGGGCTCGAACACCAGCGCACGCGCCAGAGCGATCCGCTGCTGCTGGCCGCCCGAAAGCTGGGCCGGCCGCCGGCCCGAAAAGGCGCCCATCTGCACCATGTCGAGGGCGCGCTTCACCTTGGCCTCGCGGTCGGCCTTGCCCATCCCGCGCACTTCGAGCGGGAACGACAGGTTCTCGCCCACCGTCATGTGCGGAAAGAGCGCATAGTTCTGGAACACCATGCCGATTCCGCGCTTGTGCGGCGGGATGTTGTTGATCGGTCGCCCGCCGAGGAGGATGTCGCCGAAGGTGGCCGTCTCGAAGCCCGCGAGCATCATCAGGCAGGTCGTCTTGCCCGAGCCGGAGGGCCCGAGCATGGTCATGAATTCGCCCCGCGCGATGTCGAGGTTCAGATCCTTCACGACGAGGGTCTCCCCGTCGTAACTCTTCTGGACCCGATCGAACCTTACGAATCCGGACTCAGCGCCGTTGGCCCCCAAGTCTGCACTCCCTGTCGGCAGCGGGTTGTCCCGCCTGTCTTGTGAGGCTGCATCTAATCCGAAAACCGGACCGGATTGCAAGGCCGGCACGATCACGCCTGTCCACAGTGCCCAAAAACATGGCCAGTGACGCGAATTGCGGCAGGCACCGTGGCCCATCCGTGCGAGCGTCGGCGGGGCTCCTTCCACACGACGCAAGCCTGCCCCAGCGCCGGGCAGCGCTAGCCGGTGCGCCTGCCGGAGGCCTTCTCGAAGGGGTGCAGCGCGCTTCTGGGGATGTGGAGCTTCACATCGGACCCTTCCTGCAGATCGGGCACACGGGGCACGCGCACCACGAGCGGCTGGTTGCTGCCGCGGAGCGTTAGGTAGAGGTGGCTTTCGGCCCCGGCCGGCTCCAGAAGCGCGAGGTTGCCGTGCAGCGAGAAGCTGTCTTCCCCGGGCAGCTCGAGCAGCAGATCGTCGGGTCGCACACCGATCAGATCGGTCCGTTTCGGCAGGCTCTCGAAATGCGCGGCATTGCCGTTGGCGCGCAGGTAATCCAGCGGCAGCATGTTCATCGCCGGCGAGCCGATGAAGCCCGCCACGAAGACCGAGGCGGGGCGCGCATAGACCTCCATCGGGGTGCCGACCTGCTCGATCACGCCGCCGTTGAGCACCACGAGCCGGTCGGCCATGGTCATTGCCTCCAGCTGGTCATGGGTGACATACATCGAGGTCGTCCCCAGCCGCCGCTGCAGCTGGCGGATCTCCACCCGCATCTGGACGCGCAGCTTCGCGTCGAGGTTGGAGAGCGGCTCGTCGAAGAGGAAGGCCGCGGGCTCGCGCACCAGCGCCCGGCCCATGGCGACGCGCTGGCGCTGGCCGCCCGAGAGCGCGCGGGGCTTGCGGTCGAGGAACTGCGCGATCTCCAGCATGGCGGCGGCTTCCTGCACGCGGCGGTCGATCTCGTCCTTGGGCATGCGGCGGTTGCGCAGCCCATAGGCGAGGTTGTTGTAGACCGTCATGTGCGGATAGAGCGCGTAGTTCTGGAACACCATGGCGATGTCGCGGTCGGCGGGTTCGAGGGTGTTCACCACCCGGTCGCCGATCTTCAGCGTGCCCGAGCTGATCGTCTCCAGCCCCGCCACCATGCGCAGAAGCGTGGACTTGCCGCAGCCCGAGGGGCCCACGAGGACGATGAACTCGCCGTCCTTGATGTCGAGGTTCACGTCGGTGACCGCCTGCACGCCGCCCGTGTAGACCTTGCAGATGTTTTCCAGCGTCATCGTGGCCATGGGCTCACTTCTCCGTCTCGGTCAGGCCCTTCACGAAGAGCCGTTGCATGAACAGGATCACCAGCACCGGGGGCAGGGCGGCCAGCACCACCGTGGCCATCACCAGATGCCACAACGGCTCGCTATCGCCGCCCGTCACCA
>PUNI01000122.1 GCA_003551745.1 Paracoccaceae bacterium
CGCTCTATCAGGGCAAGGTGATGATCACCGAAGCGCTCGGCGAGCTCACGGTCCTCCATGTCGAGCGCGGCAACGGCGACAAGGAGTTCCTCGCCAAGCTGCCCGGCATTCATTCGGACCTGCGCGGAAAATCGGTCAAGCTCGCCGCCGACCCGACCAAGGTGCACCTGTTCCATGACGGGCGCTCGCTGCTCTACCGCTGAGCTCCGAGGCGGTCCGGCGTTGCTCCGGGGAATTCGGAACGGCGCTGCGGGCCGGTTGGCCTGGATAGGCGATGGCTGTCGGACCGGCCACAGCCATAAAGGTTGCCGCACCGCGCTGCGTGCAAGCGATGTGGCCCCGAACCGCGCGGAGGCAGAGGTGGAGGCAGGCCGCCGGCGCCGGTTTCCACCCGCTGCCACCGCCCGCGCCTCGAGCCGCGGAGCTTTGCCCTCGCGCGATTGACCGGCCGTCCCGCCTCTGCGATGCAAGGGCGCGGCCGCTGTGGGCCGCAAAGGGCGGGCGCATGCGCATCATCATCTGCGGCGCGGGTCAGGTCGGTTGGCAGATCGCCCGTCATCTGGCCGGCGAGGGCAACGATGTCACGGTGGTGGATTCGAACCCGGCGCTGGTGCGTCGCGCCACCGAGACACTGGAGGTGCGCGGGCTGACCGGCTTCGCCAGCCATCCCGAGGTGCTCGACGCCGCCGGGGCGGCGGACGCCGACATGATCATCGCCGCCACCTTCTCGGACGAGGTGAACATGGTCACCTGCCAGGTGGCCCATTCCGTCTTCGGCATCACCCGCAAGATCGCCCGCCTGCGCGCCCGCAGCTATACCGACCCGCGCTATGCCGATCTCTACCGGCGCGAGCATCTGCCCATCGACGTCATCATCAGCCCCGAGCGGGAGGTCGCCGAGGCCGCGCTGCAGCGCCTGCGCGCGCCGGCGGCTTTCGACGCCGAGGCCTTCTTCGGCGGCAGGGCCCAGCTTCTGGGCATCGGTCTCGATGGAAGCTGCCCAGTGCTGAACACCCCGCTGAGCCAGCTCACCGAGCTTTTCTCGACCCTGCGCGCGGTCGTCGTGGGCGTGCGCAGGAACCAGAGGCTCTTCGCGCCGGATCCGACCGACCAGCTCTTCGCCGACGACAGCGTCTATGTCGTCACCCACATGGACGACCAGAACCGGACGCTGGAGATCTTCGGAAAACAGATCGCCACGCAGGAGCGGGTGGTTATCGTAGGCGCCGGCAACGTCGGGCTGGGGGTGGCGCAGGCGCTGGAGACGGGCCGCCAGCGGATGCGCGTGCGGCTGGTCGAACTCGACCGCGGCCGTGCCGAGCGGGCCGCCGACGCGCTGGAGCGGACGGTGGTGCTCAACGGCGACGGGCTTGACGCGGATCTGCTGGACGAGGCCGGCATCGCACGCGCGGATGCCGTGCTGACGCTGACCAATGACGACAAGACCAACATGCTTTCGGCGGTGCGGGCCAAGACCATGGGCTGTCCGCTCGCGATCGCGCTGGTGAACGACCCCGCGCTGACGCCTCTGATGGCGCCCCTCGGCGTCGACGCCTACATCAACCCGCGTGCCACGACCGTGTCGTCGATCCTGCGCCATGTCCGCCATGGCCGGGTGCGCCAGATCTATTCGATCGGCGATGGCGAAGCCGAGGTGATGGAGGCCCAGGTGCTGTCGTCCTCTCCGATCGCGGGCCGCCGGATCCGCGACATCGACTTTCCGGAAGGCGCACTGGTGGGGGCGGTGCTGAAGAAGGGCGAGGTCGTCAGGCCGCGTGGCGAGACGCTGCTGGAAGTCGGCGACATGGTTGTGATCTTCGCACTGGCCTCCGACGTGCACGAGGTCGAGCACCTCGTGCAGGTGTCGGTCGATTACTTCTAGGGGGAGGGGGTGGGGCCGCGCCTGCTGAAGCTGCCTCTGCTGGTGATCCTGATCGGTATCTCCGCCGGGGCGATGCTGGCGCCGGCCGGTCTTGCGGCCGCCACAGGAGATACCGCCTCGGCGGCGGCCTTCGCGAAGGCGGCGCTCCTGGTCGCGATCCTCGCGGCGGTGCTGGGCGCAGCGACGCTGCGCTACCGCCCGCAGAATGCGGTACGCAGTGTCTTTCTCTCGCTGCTCGGGGCCTATGCCGTGCTGCCGCCGCTGATGGCACTGCCGATGGCCGAGGCGACGCCCGGGCTTGCCTTCGCGGATGCCTGGTTCGAGATGGTGTCGAGCTTTACGACCACGGGCGCCACCATCCTTGTTGATCCGGCAAATGTGCCGATGGCGGTGCATCTGTGGAACGCGACCGTGGGCTGGCTGGGCGGCTTCTTCGTACTGCTCGCCGCCACGGCCCTGCTGGCGCCGCTCAACCTGGGCGGGCTGGAGATCGAATCCCCGCGGCCCGTCGGGCGGCTGGCCTTCACTGCCACGCCGATCCACTTCGAGGCCGACAGCGGCCAGCGCGCGGTTGCCAGCCTTCGGATGCTGGCCCCTGCCTATGCCGGGATCACGGCCGTGCTCTGGATCGCGCTGATGGCCTCCGGTTCGGCCCCCTTCGTGGGGCTCTGTCATGCCATGGGCGTGCTCGCGACCTCCGGGATCTCGCCTGTGGGTGGGCTCGAGCCGGGCGGCGCGGGGCGGATCGGCGAAGTGCTCGTCCTGCTGGCCTTCGTCTTCGCGGTGACGCGGCGGAGCCTGCCGGGCGCCCCCCAGACCGGCCGCCGCCGCGCGTTCCACCGCGACCCCGAACTGCGACTGGCCCTCTTCTGCATCCTCGGCATGACGCTGCTCCTTCTGCTGCGCCATGCTGCGGCGGCCGTCGTCGAGCCCCCCGTCCAGACCGGGCTCGCCGCTTTGCTTAGCGCGGTCTGGGGCACGGTCTTCACCCTCGCCTCGTTCCTCGTGACGGCCGGCTATGTCTCGGCGGACTGGGCCGGCGCGGAGGCGCTCCTGCGACTGGGGACGCCCGGGCTCCTGCTGGCTGGCTTCGCCCTGATCGGCGGCGGTGTCGCCACCACCGCAGGCGGCATCCGGCTGCTGCGCGTCCTCGCGCTGGTCCGGCAGGGCCAGCACGAGATGCACATGCTGCTGCAGCCCTCGCTGGTGGCCGGCGGCGGCCGACGGGCCCGGCACCTGCGCAGCGACGGCGCCTATCTCGGTTGGGTCGCCTTCATGCTGTTCGTGGTCAGCCTCGCCATCGCCGTCGCGGCCCTGGCCCTCGGCGGCCTTTCCTTCGAGGACGCGTTGCTGCTGGCGATCGCTGCGCTGACAACCACCGGCCCGCTTCTGGCGGCGGCTGCGGAGCCGGGCCTGTCTTTCGCCGGGCTCGACGGCACGCAGAAGGCGATCACGGCCGTCGTCATGGTGTTCGGGCGCCTGGAACTGCTGGCGCTGGTCGCCCTGCTGGTGCCCGAATCCTGGCGGCGTTAAGCGGGATCGGGGCCACAGGATTTGGGGTGGAAACTTTCCGGCACGCGCTCCATACTTTTGTTGCGCGCAGACCCCTGCGTGCAACCAAGGCGCGAACGGGCAAGACCCGCGGACTCTAGAAAAACGACAGGGGCACCACCCGATGGCATCGGAACGACAGAATCTTCAGGACGCTTTTCTCAATCATGTGCGCAAGAACAAGACCCCGGTGACGGTATTCCTCATCAATGGCGTCAAGCTGCAGGGGGTCATCACCTGGTTCGACAATTTCTGTGTGCTTCTGCGCCGGGACGGGCAGTCGCAGCTCGTCTACAAGCACGCCATTTCCACCATCATGCCGGGCCAGCCCATCACGCTTTATGAAGCCGAGAGCTGACGCTCCGCGCGCGCGGCCGTGATCGAGACCGACGAACGCGGCGGGCCGGGCGGAACCCGCACGACCCGCGCGATGGTTCTGCACCCCGATATCCGGGCGCACCCCGGCCGCCGCGATCCCGAGGCCGCGCTCGCCGAAGCGGTGGCCCTCGCCGAGGCCCTCCCGGGGCTCGAGGTGGTGGGGGCCGAGGTCGTGCCGCTGCCGAAGGTCCAGCCCGGGCGCCTGTTCGGAAAGGGCAAGCTGGAGGAACTCGGCGCCCGGCTCGCCGAGGCCGACGTCGAGCTGGTGCTGGTGGACGGGCCGGTGACACCGGTGCAGCAGCGCAATCTCGAGCGCGACTGGAAGGTCAAGCTGCTCGACCGCACAGGGCTGATCCTCGAGATCTTCGCCGACCGCGCGCGCACCCGGGAGGGCGTCCTGCAGGTGGAGCTGGCGGCCCTGAGCTATCAGCGCACCCGGCTGGTGCGGGCCTGGACGCACCTGGAGCGGCAGCGCGGCGGGCTCGGCTTCGTCGGCGGACCGGGCGAGACCCAGATCGAGGCCGACCGCCGCGCGCTCGACGAGGCGATGGCGCGGCTGCGCCGGCAGCTTGCGAAGGTGGTCAAGACCCGCGAGCTGCACCGGGCCGCGCGCCGCAAGGTGCCCTATCCGGTGGTCGCGCTGGTCGGCTACACCAACGCCGGCAAGTCGACGCTCTTCAACCGCCTGACCGGGGCCGAGGTGGTGGCGAAGGACATGCTCTTCGCCACCCTCGATCCGACCATGCGCGCGATCCAGCTGCCCGGCGGCACGCGGGCGATCCTCTCCGATACCGTGGGCTTCATCTCGGATCTGCCGACCCAGCTTGTCGCCGCCTTCCGCGCGACGCTCGAGGAGGTGCTGGAGGCCGACGTGATCCTGCATGTCCGCGACATCTCCCATCCCGAGACCGAGGAGCAGGCCACCGATGTCCGCGCCATCCTCTCCGATCTGGGGGTGGGCGCGGAGACGCCGGTGATCGAGGTGTGGAACAAGATCGATCTCCTCGACGAGGCCGGGGCCGCCCGCCATGCCGCCCGGGCCGCGCGGGCCGAGGAGGTGGTTCTGGCCTCGGCCCTGGACGGCCATGGGCTGCCGCAACTCCTCGGTGCGGTGGAAGGCGCGCTCGGCGAGGAGCGACAGCGCTGCGAGCTGCATCTGCCCTTCGCCGAGGGCCGCCGGCGCGCCTGGCTCTACGAGGCCGGTGTGGTGGAGGCCGAGCGCGAGGACGCCGACGGGCTGCACCTCACGGTGCGCTGGACGCCCCGACAGGCACAGCGCTTCCGCGATCTCTGAACCTTGCAGGTGGGGGGCGGCCGCGCCGGACGCGGCCCGTGCCCATGCCGGCTTTCAGCGCGGCTCCAGCCGGGTGATGCCGACCGCCCCGGCGCGTGCGAGGTCGGGATCGAGGCTCATGGGGATGTACTCGCCGCGCCGCCACAGCTCGCCCAGATCGTCATAGTGGCGGCTGAGCGGGTTGCCCGACTGCCCGGTGGCAATCACGAAAACCGAGCTGTCGGGGTCGGCGAAGTCGTAGACCCCGCGGAAGCCGGCGCCGTGGACATTCAGGAAGGGATTGTCGCCGCTCCCCGCCGTCAGCCCGCGGTTGAGCGTCTGGTCGCCGCCGCTCGTCGACTGGCGGAGATTCACGAAATGCCGCAGGAGCCGGACATCGCCCAGAACCGGGTGGTCGTGCGTGGCCTGGTGCGCGTCGCCCCAGCGCCAGCTCTCGGGGTTGCGCCCATAGCGTTCGCTGAGCTGCAGCAGTGCGTCGTCGAGCGCAAGCCGGGCCATGTCGGTGCAGGTCTCCCGGACCGAGGACTGCACCACGTTGCACCATTCGCCCGCGCCGTCGACGTCGCGAAAAACGCGCTCGATGAACACCGGTTCAACATGGGGGAAAGCGGCCGCGAGGGGGCCGATCTCGTCGCGGATCAGGCGCTGCTGCAGCGCGCGCATCCAGGCGGCATAGATCAGTGGCTCGGGCAGATGCTCGTTCATCTCGCCGTTCCAGTCGGCCAGAAGCTGCAGGGCGCGCTGGCGCAGCCGCTCCTGCGTGCCGGCGGCGGCAGCCTCTCCGGTGAACCACAGATCGGCCGCCACCAGCGGCAACAGCGTGCGCGCGGCCTGGCTGACGGTGTCGAGCTGCGCCTCGATGAAGCTGTCGCGCGTGTGCACCTCGCGGTCGCCCATCAGCCGCAACCAGCGCTGGATGCGCTGCGTGTCGCCCCAGTCGAAGCTGACATGCAGCGGAAAGGGCCGTTCCAGCGGCTTGTTGTTGGTGTTGCCCAGCAGCCCGCTGGAGGGGTTCTCGAAGCGTGGATTGGCCGAATAGGGCAGGCGGCCCTGCCAGCGGTTCTCGGCGATCCATCCCGGGGCGGGCAGGCGGCCCTGAGTCTGATGGCGCGAGTCGCGCCGCGGCATCGCGCCCACCATCTGCATGGCGATCCGGTCACGGTCGGCCAGCATCAGGTTCTGCGCGGGTGCAACATGCTGGGCACCGGCGACGATGGCCTCGGCCACCGAGCCCGCGCGCATCAGGCGCATCGCCGCCGTCATCGTGGTGTCGGCGTCGTCGAGCAGCGTCCAGGACAGCGCCATGACATGGCCCGGCGGGGTGATGCTGGCCAGATCGGCATGGCTGCCAGGCAGCACGGGGCCGTTCTCCGTCCAGCGGAGGGTCAGCGTCAGCGGCTCGCCGCCGGCGACCCGGACGATGGAGCGGCGGGTCTCGAACTCGGCCCATCCCTCGGGCGTGCGATACTGCTGGGGATTCTCCGGGTTCAGCTCCTCGACGAAGAGATCCTGGTCGTCGAGATAGGCCGTCGTCAGGCCCCAGCCGAGCCGGTCGCTGCGACCCGACAGCACCAGAGGGACGCCGGGGATGGTGCCGCCGATCACGCCGCCGCTGCCCAGCTCCAGCCGGGCCAGATACCAGATCGACGGCGCCGAGAAGGGCAGATGCGGATCATTGGCCAGCAGCGCGCCGCCCGCGGCCGAGCGGCTTGGCGCTGCGGCAAAGGCATTGGAGGCCCCCGCGAAGGCGCGCCCGGGCAGGGTGGAGAGCGGCGTGTGCGCGAGATCGACGGCGGCGTCCGACGGCGCCACATCGGGAAAGAGGCTCGCGAAGTCGGGCAGGGCGGCGATGCCCGAGCCCGGCGTGTCCGGCATCAGATCGCGCAGCCGGTCGTCCTCCAGCAGCAGCGACAGCCGGGCGCGCAGCACCTCGCGCTCCAGATGGCTGGCGGTCTGCACCCCCATCAGCTTGACCAGCGCGATCGAGTCGGCCGGTTGCCACAGCGCGATCTCCTGCGGAAAGAGGAAGAACTCCGGGGCGCCGCGTCCGCGGGCCTCCGCGCTCACATGCGCGATCCACGCGTTCACGCCCCGGGCATAGGCCTCCAGCGCCGTGCGGGTATAGCTGTCCTGCGCCGCAACGGAGCGCTGTGCCAGCGTGTAGAGGTCGAGGCGGCGCATGAACTCGTCGGTGCGCAGCGTGCGCGCGCCGAACACCTCCGACAGCCGGCCCTGCGCGGTGCGGCGCAGCACGATCATCTGCCAGAGCCTGTCCTGGGCATGGGCAAGGCCGAGGCCGAAGAAGACATCGGCGTCGCTGTCGCCGAAGATATGCGGCACGTTCGCAGGATCGCGCACGATCTCCACCGGGCCCGACAGGCCTGCCACGGCCAGCGTGGCCGAATAATCCGGAAGCGAGCGCGAGACGAAGTGGTGCATCAGCAGCGCCGCCGCGGCGGCAAGCGCGGCAAGCCCGAGGAAGATGCGGATCATCCAGCGCAGGAGGGTCAGCATGGCCTGCCCGTTGTTGTGCCTGCCCGGGCGGCTAGGTAGACCGGAGGCGGGCGACATGCAATCGCACGGCAGCGGAGGAGCATGCGATGGCGCGGGTGGCGTTTCTGGGCCTTGGCGTGATGGGCGGGCCGATGGCCGGCCATCTGACCGCGGCAGGCCACGAGGTGGCGGTCTTCAACCGGACGGCGGCGAAGGCCGAGGCGTGGGTGGCAACCCATGGCCACCGCTCGGCGGCCACGCCGCGGCAGGCTGCCGCTGGCGCCGAGTTCGTGATGGCCTGCGTGGGCAACGACAAGGATCTGCGGGCCGTCTGCCTGGGCGAGGATGGCGCCTTCGCGGGCATGGCGGACGGGGCGGTGTTCGTCGATCACACAACCGTGTCGGCCCGGGTGACGCGGGAGCTGTCTGGCCGCGCCGCCGAGGCGGGGCTCGGCTTCGTCGATGCGCCGGTCTCGGGCGGCCAGGCGGGCGCCGAGAACGGCGCGCTCTCGATCATGTGTGGCGGCACGGCCTCCGATTATGCCCGTGCCGAACCGGTGATGACGGCCTATGCGCGAATCTGCCGCCGGCTGGGCGAGAGCGGGGCGGGCCAGATCGCGAAGATGATGAACCAGATCGCCATCGCCGGCCTCGTGCAGGGGCTCGCCGAGGCGCTGCACTTCGGCGAGAAGTCGGGGATGGACGGCCGGGCTGTCGTCGAGGTGATCAGCCAGGGTGCGGCAGGCTCCTGGCAGATGGCCAATCGCCACGAAACGATGCTGGAGGGGCGCTTCGATTTCGGCTTCGCGGTGGACTGGATGCGCAAGGATCTGGGTATCTGCCTCGAGGCCGCCGACGAGACGGGCGCGGCGCTGCCGGTCACCGCGCTGGTCGATCAGTTCTACAAGGAGGTGCAGGCGATGGGGGGCGGCCGCTGGGATACCTCGAGTCTGATCGCCCGGCTGCGCCGGTTCTCGGCTGACTGACGCAACCACCGCGGCCTGACGGCAGGCAGTCTCACGCAAGGCTGCGAACGACAGGCGCAGGCTTGCGGACGGCGACGGGCTGCCGCCACGCCGGTCAGGATCAGGGAATGATCCGGGTATATTTGATCCCGGCCAGCGAGGCGCCGGCGATGAGGCCGGCCTGCCCGTAGACCAGCGCGATGATCGGGTCGATCTGCGACGTGCTCTCCAGCATTGCTGCCGCACCGCCTTCGGGCGTGGCATAGCGCACATCGGCCGACACCGCCCAGCCGTCCGAGGCGCGGAAGCGCTGCAGCGCCTCGGGCGTCATGAAGAAGATCGCATGGGCGTATTGCTGGCCGCCGAACTGCAGCCCGACGCTCGCGCGCGTGGCGGAGTAGTAGTCGACGCTGACGTCGTTGATCCGCAATGCGCCACGCCCGTAGCCGCCCCCGAGGAAGAACCCGCCCTCGGTGACCAGCGGCATGTAGAGCACGCCGCTCGCCTTGCTCGCCAGCTCCCGCGTGCCGGGATAGCGCGAGAACAGGAAGTCGCGCATGGTGTCGACCCGCGCGTCCAGAACCTCCGCGCCGGGGCCGCCGACGGGATTGCCGCAGCCGGCCACCGCGAGCGTGCCCGCCATGCCGACGAGCACCCCGCGCCTGGTGAGAGTTTTCATTGTTGTGCCTCTTGCCTGCCCGTTGCCCGTGTGCTGGGACGTGCGCGCACCTGTGACCGTCGCGTTACGCCCGAGCCCACCACAAGATACGGTATCGGCGCGCCGATGTCACCCATTAGCTGGCCGGAAAGGCGAATCC
>PUNI01000548.1 GCA_003551745.1 Paracoccaceae bacterium
ACATAGCTGAACAGCGACCCGCTCGTCTCGTCCGCGCCCCGCATCCCAACCCCTCCGGAAACCGCCCAAGGGGTGGATCATGTCCCTCAACCAGCGTCCAGAGAAGGGTTTTTCAGCGGCCTGTTAGCGGCCGGACGCGCGTGCAGAAATCAACGCTGCTCCGTCGAGTGGCGCAGCTGGCGCCAGTAACGCAGGAATTCCTCGACATAGGCTGTGTTGATCTACAGGCGGGGCTGGCGTTGGGAGGATGATGCTGCACGGGCGTAAGCCCTCCCGAACCGAAGGAGGTCGCCATCATTGCGCTCGGCCTCTGTGCTGTGGCCTCTTGCGTTCGCCCGAACACTGGGGAAGCCTACTGCGCGGCGGGTCAAGGTTGGGGCGGGAGAACGAACGAATGCGATACAGGACCCTGGGCCAATCGGGCCTGCGCGTTTCGGCGTTCGCGATGGGCACCTTCACCTTCGGCGGCCGAGGGCCCTTCGCCATGGTCGGCGCCCAGGGTCCGGAGGAGGCGCGGCGCCTCGTTGACCTCTGTCTCGACCACGGCGTGAACCTGTTCGACACCGCCGACATGTATTCCGCCGGCCTTTCAGAAGAGATCCTGGGCGCGATCCTCAAGGGGCGGCGCAACCGGGTGCTAATCGCGTCCAAGGCGCGGATGCCCACGGGCGACGGGCCGAACGAACAGGGCACCTCGCGCCACCATTTGATCCGGGCCTGTGAGGCGAGCCTGAAGCGGCTCGGCACTGATCACATTGACATCTACCACATGCACGAGTGGGACGGGATCACCCCCGTCGAGGAGATGATGTCGGCGCTCGACACCCTGACCCGGCAGGGAAAGCTGCGCTATGTGGGCTGCTCGAACTTCTCCGCCTGGCAGGTCATGAAGGCGCTGGCCGCGGCGGACCGTGCCGGTGGCGTACGCTTCGTCACCCAGCAGATCCACTACACTTTGGAAGCACGCGAGGCCGAATACGAGTTGCTGCCGCTTTCGGTCGATCAGGGGCTGGGCGTGACGGTGTGGTCGCCACTGGCGGCGGGTCTGCTGACCGGCAAGCACCGGCGCGACACGCCGGTGGCGCCGGGCAGCCGGCAGGCGTCGGGCTGGACTGAGCCGCCGATCCGCGACCTCGAACGGCTGTGGCGCATCGTCGATGTGCTGGTCGACATCGGTGCTGCGCATGGTCGCTCGGCGGCTCAGGTGGCGCTGGCCTGGCTACTGACCCGGCCTGCGGTCTGCAGCCTCGTGGTGGGGGGACGGACCGAGGCGCAGTTCACCGACAGTCTGGGCGCGCTGGATCTTGTGCTTTCCGAAGAGGACCTGGCGCGTCTCAATGCGGTGAGCCGGCCGCCCTACATCTATCCGTATTGGCACCAGGGGAATTTCGCCCGCGAGCGGTTCAGCGCGGCCGACTGGGCCATGCACGGCGATCAGCTCGACTGAGCCGAAAAGGCTGGGGCAACCGGACCGGGCCGTGTGGATTGGGCGCCGCGCCGAAGCGCCCGGTCAGCGGGCGGCTGCGGCGACCAGTTCCTGCACCAGTCGCGGGACCGCGAGGTGCGGCATGTGGCCGGCCTCGGCGCAGAAATGGAGGGCCACGCGGGAGGGTAGATGCAGCGCGTCGCGCCAGTCGAGCACGCGGTCGCGCATGCCCACCAGCACATGCGGCACGGGGGCGCAACTTGCCAGCAGCGGTCGGATGTCGGCGGTCTGCACGCCGTTGTGCACCGCCAGGGTCGCCGCCCTTGCATGGCCCTCGCGCCCGGCACGCAGCCGCGCCAGTTCGGCCGTCAGCGCGGTGTCCGAGACGGGGCCGGCCTCGGGGCCGAGATATTCCAGCGCGTGGGCGAGGGTCTGGGTCGTCTCGGCCTCCAGCATCGCGCTGACGAACCGCGCGTCGAGGCCCAGCCCGATGCCGGCCGGGGCGCTCAGGATCAGCCCGGCTGCCCGCTCGCCCAGCCGCTGCGCCAGCCGGGCCGCGGCAATTGCACCGAAGGAATGGCCGAGCAGCACGCAGCGGCCGGCGGGGGCAAGCTGATCCAGCACCTCGGCCAGACAGTCGGTGACGGCGTCGAGACCGCCCATCCGCGCCCGGGTGGCGCCATGGCCGGGCAGGTCGATCGCCAGCGCGGCGATATCCTGGGCGGCAAGCTTGGCCGGCAGGTCGCGCCAGGCCAGACCATCGGCAAAAAGCCCGTGCAGCAGGACCGCTGTCACCGCTCCGGTGCCGGTCTGGCGGCAGGCGACGGGGCCGGCCGTGGTTTCGACCATCCGCAGGCCGGTGTCGGGTGCGCGGGCTCTGTCCAAGAGGGTCGCCACATCGGGTGTCTGAACCCGGCCGCGTGGCCCGCTGCCCTGCAGCCCTGCCAGGTCGAGACCGTGCCGCTGCGCAAGTCGCCGCGCCGCGGGGCTCGCGGGGACGCGGCTGCCCGGTTCGGTTGCCCCGGAAGCGGGCGGCTTTGCCCGGGGCGATGGCTGAGAGGCAGGGGCGCCGGGCGGGATCGCCGCTGCGGGGCCGGTGCTGCGCTCCTCATCACCTGTCCTGGGCCCGGTTTCTGTTCCGCCCTCGGCTTCCGCCGCGCCCTCGATCTCGGCGATTTCTGCGTCGAGTTCCACGGTGTCGCCCGGCTGCACAAGGTGCCGCAGCAGCACCCCGTCCCGCAGCGCCGGCACCTCCACCACGGTCTTGTCGGTCTCGACCTCCAGCAGCACCTCGCCACGGCAAAAAGCGGCGCCCTCGGGCTTCAGCCATTCCACGACGCGCGCCTCGTCCATCGTCTCGCCCAGCCGGGGCAGGCGCAGGCGGGTCAGCGCGCCCATGCGGCCACCTCGCGGCGCATCAGGTGCAGGCCGGCCTCGGCGATCAGCCCGGCCGAGGGGATGGCCGCGCGCTCCAGGTCGGGCGAGACAGGGATGGGGATGTCCTCGCCGGCGATGCGCAGGATCGGCTCCTCGAGCTGGTCGAAGCAAAGCTCCTGCAGCCGGGCAGACAGCTCGGCGGCGACACCGCCGGTCATCACCCCTTCGCTGACCACCATCGCCCGGCCCGTGCGGCGCAGCGAGGCGACCGGCACCGCCTCGTCCAGCGGGTTGAGGCAGCGCAGGTCGATCACCTCGGCCTCGATCCCCTGCGCGGCCAGCGCCTCGGCTGCGGCCAGGCTTTCGTGCAGCATCCGCGAATAGGTGACGATGGTCAGGTCGCGGCCGGGCCGGCGCACCAGCGCGCGGCCCCAGTCGGCGTCCGGGCGGTCGCGGTCCAGCGGGCCCTTCAGGGTGTAAAGCCCCTTGTGTTCGATGAAGACCACCGGGTCAGGCTGCACCAGCGCGGCGCGCAGCAGGTGATAGGCGTCGTTCACGGTTGCCGGCATCGCCAGCCGCAGGCCCGGCGTGTGCAGGAACCATCCCTCCAGGCTTTGCGAGTGCTGGGCGGCGGCCGACCGGCCGGTGCCGCCCTGGGTCCGCAGCACCATCGGCACGGCGATCTGGCCGCCGAACATGTAGCGGCTCTTGGCCGCCTGGTTGCCCAGCTGGTCCATCACCAGCCCGGCGAAATCCACGTACATCAGCTCCGCCACCGGGCGCGAGCCGGTCATCGCCGCACCCACCGCGGCGCCGACGATAGCGGGCTCCGAGATCGGGGCGTCGATCACCCGCTCGGGGCCGAAACGGTCCAGCAGACCCTTCGTCACGCCATAGGCGCCGCCGTAAACGCCCACCTCCTCGCCGATCAGCAGGATCGTCGGATCGCTCGCCATGGCGTCTTCCAGCGCGGACCGCAGCGCCTCGCGATAGGTGGTCTCGGTCATGGCACGCTCATGCGTTCAGGATCCGCGCCAGCCGCCGGCGCAGCGGCTCGGGCGCCGGGGTCTCGGGATCGTAGACATCCTCGAACATCGCATGCAGCGGCGGCATCGTCGCCTGCACCGCGGACTCCAGCGCACGGTCCATCTCGGCGGTCGCCTCGGCGTCAAGCCGGTCCAGCGCCGCCTCGTCGGCCAACCCCTCGGCCATCAGCCGCGCGCGGGCGTTGGCGATGGGGTCGCGGCGGCGGCCTTCGGCTTCCTCCTCGGGGGTGCGATAGGGGCTCTTGTCCATCCGGGCATGGCCGTGGAAGCGGTAGGCCGAAACCTCGATGAAGCCCGGCCGGCCGGCCCTCGCCCCGGCGAAGATGTCCTGCGCGGCGGCATGCACCACCTCGACATCGGCGCCGTCGGTGCTGATCCCGGCAAGGCCGAAGGCGGCAGCCCGGGCCGCGAAATCCACCGACGCCGAGGCGCGGTCGATCCTTGTGCCCATGCCATACTGGTTGTTGATGCAGCAGAACACCACCGGCAGCCGCCAGAGAGCCGCCATGTTCATCGCCTCATAGAGGATGCCCTGCTGCATCGCCCCGTCACCGAAGAAGGCGACGGAAACCTGCCCCGCACCTTGATTGCGATAGCTCAGCCCGGCGCCGACAACATGCGGGATGCCCCCGCCGACGATGGCGTTGGCGCCCAGATGACCCAGGGCGCGGTCGGCGATATGCATCGAGCCGCCCTTGCCGCGGCAATAGCCGCTCTCGCGCCCGCCGATCTCGGCCAGCATCCGCGCGGGATCGGCGCCGCGGGCAAGAAAGACGCCATGCCCGCGGTGATGTGTGGTGAAGCTGTCACCCTCCTGCATGGCATCGGTGACGCCGACGACACCTTCCTCGCCGATCGACAGATGCAGCATGGAGCCCGCGCTCTCCCCGCGCAGGAACATCTCTCCGACCCGCTCCTCGAAGCTGCGGATACGGCGCATGATGCGGTAGCGCTCGAGGGGCGCGGTGTTGCGTGCCACGGCATCTGGCGCAGCAGCGGTTTCGGGACCGGTCAAGCGAGCAGCCTCATGGGGTTTCGTTCAGGGGCTTGAGCGCGGCGTAGGCTGCGCGATAGCGGTCGTAGATCGGCGCATAGGCGTCATGGCGCGCGGCATCCGGCTCTATGGTGCTGGCGACGCGGACCATGGCTGCGGCGGCATCCTCGATCCGGTCGAACTGGCCCGCGCCCACGGCGGCCAGGATGCCCGAGCCGAGCGCCGGCGCCTCGGGCTGTTCGGGCAGTTCCAGCGGCACCCCCAGCGTGTCGGCATGCACCTGCAGCCAGAACGGCGCCCTGGTGGCGCCACCGGCCACGACGATGCGCCGAGGCGTGAACGCCTCGCCGAAGCTGTCGACGATCAGCCGCGTGCCCATGCAGACCGACTCGACCAGCGCGCGATAGACATGGGCCGGGGTGTGCTTGAGCGTCAGCCCGGTGATGGCGCCGCGCGACAGCGCATCTGTGTGCGGCGTGCGATTGCCCTGGAAATGGTCCTGCGCCAGCAGCCCCTCGGCCCCCGGCGGCAGCGCCTCGGCCGCGGCGTTCAGCGCCTCAAAGGGCGTGTCTGGGGCGAAATTGCGCTTGAACCACGCGATCACCGAGCCGGTGGAGGTCTGGCCGCCCTCGATGATCGGCCGGCCGGGATAGACCGCGTCCATGTAGGTGCCCCAGACCCCCGGCGCATGCGCAGGCCGGGCGGCGACGCCGAGTTGCAGATGCGACGAGCCTGTGATGAGCGCCAGTTCGCCCGGCCGCGCAACGTTGAGCCCGATCATGCCGATGAATGC
This sequence comes from Paracoccaceae bacterium, assembly GCA_003551745.1. Lineage (GTDB taxonomy): Bacteria > Pseudomonadota > Alphaproteobacteria > Rhodobacterales > Rhodobacteraceae > Rhodobaculum. Next base: position 5,637 of record PUNI01000548.1, read on the forward strand.
GTCCGCGCCGCCCTGCACCACCTTCGTGCCCGCGGGCAGGCCCAGATGTGCGGCGGCCTCGGCCGTGAGCCCGCCAACCTCGGCGCCGGGGGCCACGATCGCGCGGGGCCATTTCTCCATCAGGTCGGCCGCATCGAGCCGCGCCAGCAGCCCCTCGGGCCAACCGCCGTGGTCCACCTGGTAGTGCCAGCGCATCGAGACGTTGTTCAGAGACGCGCACCAACGCCCCGTCAGCCGCCAGTTCAGCCAGTCCTGGTATTCGCAGATCCGGGGTGCCGCAGCATAGATGTCCGGCTGATTGCCCTTCAGCCACAGCGCCTTCGGGATCATCCATTCGGGCGAAACCGGCCCGCGCCCGCCGCCGTTGATCCTCAGCGCAGGATCGCCCGTGGCCGCCACTGCCTCGGCCTCGCGATGCGCACGCACATCCATCCAGAGCAGCGCCGGGCGCAACGGCCGCCCGCCCCCGTCGCAGGCGACGACGGTGCAGGAGGTCGTATCGGCGGCAAGCGCCAGCACCGCGTCCGGTGCCACGCCGGAGGCCGAGAGCGCGCCGCGCACCGCGATGCCATAGGCCTGCCACCACGCCTCGGGGTTCTGCTCCGCCTGTCCCGGGGCGGGGAAATCGGTCTGATAGCTGCCGGTGCCGCTGCCGAGACTGCGGCCGTCAAGGTCGAACACATGGGCGCGCAGGCTTTCGGTGCCACCGTCGATGCCGATGACATATCCCATGCGCCCTCCCCGTGATCCAAGCCGATGCTGCGTGTGCGAGACCGTTTTCTGCACTGCAACAAAAGTGCAATTGATGCACAACTGTGCAATAAATCGTTGACGACCGCGCGGTCAAGTGGGAACGTCCAGTGCAGAGTGGGGTGCCTGCATCAGATGCTAGAGACGGTCGGCGAAAGCGATACGAGGGTGCTCGCGGCATGGCTGTACCATGTGCGCGGCATGAACCAGCAGCAGGTGGGCCAGCGCCTGCGCATCTCGCGCTTCCGCGTCAACCGCATGCTTGCCGAGGCGCGCGAGGCCGGCATCGTCCGGGTCGCGGTGCAGCACGAGACGACCGACACGCTCGCGCTTGCTGACGCGCTCTGCGCGCGCTGGGGCTTGGCCGAGGCCCTCGTTGCCCCGGTGCCGCCTGGCACGGAGAATGACGCCGCCTATGCCCGGCGATCTGTGGGGCTGGTGGCCGCGGGCTTTCTCCGGCGCGTCGGCAGCGCAGGCGAGCCGCGCAGCATCGGCATCGGCTGGGGGCGCACGGTGGCGGAGATGGTGCAGGCGCTCTCTGGGCTGCGCAACCCCGACCTGCGCTTCGTGTCGCTGATGGGTTCGATGGTGCGCACCTCGGCGACAAGCCCGTTCGACGTCTGTGCGCGGCTGGCGGCGCTGACCGGGGGGCAGGCGCAGTTCCTGCCGGCGCCGTTCCTGGCCGACAGCGTCGCCGATTGTCAGGTGATCCAGCGCCAGCGGCTGGTGCACGAGACCCTGGCTGCGGCACGTGGCGTCGATCACGCGATCATCAGCATCGGCGAGTGCACGCCGGAGGCGTTTCTCTTTTCCAGCGGCGTTCTGACGGCAGAGGACGGGGAGAATCTGCGGGCCGCCGGTGCGGTGGCCGATACGACGGGAATGTTCTTCCGCGCCGACGGCACGCTTGCCGACACCGACCTCAACCGTCGTGCGCCGTCGGTCGGGCTGGAAGATCTTCGGGCCTGCGACGTGGCGCTGCTCGCTGCCGGCAACGGCAAGGCGACGGCAACGCGGGCTGTGCTTCGATCCGGCGTGGTGAACCGCTTGATCGTGGACGAGGGCCTGGGCCGCATGCTGGCCGAAGGGGATGGGAGCGTGGCCGCGTGATGTTGGGATCGGCAGGCCCTCGGTGCCATCTCCCGTCCAACGCGGCCGCCCCGAGGCGGAAGGCGGTACGGGCGATGCGGGCGGACGCAGCGAGGAGGGGTTTCTGGTTGCTGTGCTGGACTGCGACCGCGGCAATTCCGCTGCGGGGCAGGTGGCGCACATTGCCGATGGCGTACGCTGGAGAGATGTGCCGGGGCCGGGCGAACCGGCAGGCGGTACTTTGAAGCGCCCCGATGGGGCTTGGGAGGGAGAAGAACCGATGAAGACGACCATTCTAAACCGCGCAGCCATCAGCGCGGGAGTTCTTGCGATCGGCGCCGGGATCGCGTCGCCCCTGGCCGCCGAGGACAGCAAGTCCATCGCGACGGTGGTGAAGATCGCCGGCATCCAGTGGTTCAACCGCATGGAGGAGGGCGTCGAGCAGTTCGCCGAAGAAACGGGCCACGACGCGTTTCAGGTCGGCCCCGCCCAGGCGGATCCGCAGCAGCAGGTTGCGCTGATCGAGGACATGATCGCCCGCGGTGTCGATGCGCTGGCCGTGGTGCCGATGTCGCCCGAGGCGGTGGAGCCGGTACTGGGCCGGGCGATGGAGCAGGGCATCACCGTCATCACGCATGAGGCCGCCAGCCAGCAGAACATGCACTACGACATCGAGGCCTTCGCCAACGAGGACTTCGGCGCCAAGCTGATGGAAGAGCTCGCCCAGTGCATGGGCGGCGAAGGCGAATACGCGGTCTTCGTCGGCTCGCTGGGCTCGCAGACCCACATGGAATGGATCGACGGCGCCATCGCCCATCAGGAGGCCAACTATCCCGACATGACGCTGGTCGGCGACCGCAACGAGACCTTCGACGACCAGCAGAACGCCTATGCCCGCGCCCAGGAAGTGCTGCGGGCCTTCCCCAACGTGCGCGGCTTCCAGGGCTCGGCCTCGACCGACGTGGCCGGCATTGGCCTCGCCATCGAGGAGCGCGGGATGGAAGACGCCACCTGCGTCTTCGGCACCTCGCTGCCCTCCATCGCCGGGCAGTTCCTGGAAACCGGCGCGGTCGACGGCATCGGCTTCTGGGATCCGGCGGTGGCCGGGATGGCCATGAACAAGCTCGCCGTCATGGTGATGAACGGCGAGGAGATCACCGACGGCATGGATCTCGGCCTGCCCGGCTACGAGAACATCTCGCTGGTCGATCGGGTGCTCTTCGGCGAGGCCTGGGTCATCGTCGACGCCGACAACATGGACGAATACCCGTTCTGACGCAGGACCGCGACCGGGGCGCCGCAGTGCGCCCCGGTTCCGCGCATGCGAGGGGAGAGCGCATGTCCGGCGACGTGCCGCCGCTGGTCGAGATGACCGGCATCACCAAGACCTATGCAGGCATCGTCGCGCTGTCCGAGGTCGGGCTGACGATCCGGCCCGGCGAGGCGGTCAGCCTTGCCGGCGAGAACGGCAGTGGCAAGTCCACCCTCATCAAGGTGCTGTCGGGCGTGGAAGAGCCCGACTCCGGCACCATCCGGATCGACGGCGCGTGGCAGGAACAGATGAGCCCCCGCCAGGCCGCCGCCCTGGGGATCATGGTGATCTTCCAGGACTTCTCGCTGTTTCACAATCTCACCGTGGCCGAGAACATCGCCATGAGCGCCGAGCTGGCCGGCGGCGCGCGCCTCTACAGTGCTGCGCGCGCCCGCGCGACGGCTGCGCGCGCGCTCGAACGCGTCGGCGCCGAACTCGATCTCGATGCGCGGGTCGAGACGCTGCCGGTGGCCCACAAGCAGCTGGTGGCGATCTGCCGGGCGCTGGCCGCCGATGCGCGGCTGATCATCATGGACGA
>PUNI01000186.1 GCA_003551745.1 Paracoccaceae bacterium
ACCAGCGCGGCGCGCTGCGGGCCTGCGGTTTCGACGAGATCGAGCTGACGGCGGAACGGCTGGCCCGCCAGGGCCCCGACGACTGGAGCGCGGAGGCCGCGGCGCCGCCCTTCCGGCACCGGACCCGCCGCATCGCCTGACCCGTGACATCGCCCGTCCGGGGCGGTAAAGCGACGCCCGGGCGCGCAGCGGCGTGTCCCGCGAACCGCCGCGGCAGAGGACGAGCATGCGCGACAGCCCTTCGACCCTGCCCGCCGGGGGCTTGCGCTGGCTGACGGGCGACGGCCTGCTCTGGCGCCTCCTGCGCGAGTCCGTGCCCGGCCAGAAGACCAACTACCTGATCGCGCTGGCCGCCATGGTGACGATCGCCGCCATGACCGCGGCCGCGGCGTGGATCATGGGCGAGATCGTCGATGCGATGACCGATCCCGATCAGCGCCACCGGGTCTACCTCGTCGCTGCGGGCGTGGCCGGCATCTTCCTCGTCAAGGGCATGGCGAGGTTCGTCCAGGAGGTGGCGCTCAAGCGGGCCGGCAACCGCATCGTCGCCGAAAAGCAGTCGCAGCTTTACCGCAAGCTGCTGGGCCAGGGCGTCACCTTCTTCAACGTCACCGAGTCCTCCGACCTTCTGAAACGGGTCACGTTCAGCGCGCACAAGGCGCGCTCGGTGATCGACACTCTGGCGACGGGCTTCGCGCGCGACCTGCTGACGCTCGTGTTCCTTGTCGGCGTGATGTTCTACCAGCAGCCCGCCCTGTCGCTCATCAGCCTGATCTTCGGGCCGCTCGTGATCCTCGGGCTGCGACGCCTGATGAAGCGGGTAGGCAAGATCACCGTGCAGAAACTGGGTTGGCTTGCCGAGATCATCAAGGTCATCCAGGAGACGGCCGGCGGGGTCCGCGTCGTCAAGGCCTTCGCGCTCGAGCGGCACATGATCGAGCGCATGGATCGCGCGGTGCATGACGTCGAGAAGCGCGCCAACAAGATCGCGCGGCTGGGCGCGGCCACCTACCCGCTGGTTGACAGCCTGGCAGGTGTCGCGATCGCGGCCATCGTGGTTCTGAGCGTCACCAATCCCTTCGGTGCCGAAACCACCAGCCCCGGCCAGCTGATGTCCTTCGTCACCGCGCTGCTTATGGCCTATCAACCCGCCAAGCGGCTGTCCCGGATGCGGGTGAGCATCGAGACGGGCATGGTCGGGGTGCGCATGATGTACGAGCTGCTCGACCAGCCCGAGCCCCTGACCGAGCGGCCCGACGCGCAGGACATCCCCGATGGCCCGGGAGCGGTGGTACTGGACGGGGTGCGTTTTGCCTATGGCCCCGGCAAGACAGTGCTCGACGGCATCGACCTGCAGTTTCCCCCGGGCCGCATGACCGCGCTGGTCGGGCCCTCCGGCGCCGGCAAGTCGACCATCCTGAACCTGATCATGCGCATGTACGATCCCACCGAGGGACGCGTCCTGATCGACGGGGTGGATCTGCGCGCAGCCAGCTTCGCCTCGCTGCGCCGCAAGATCGCCTTCGTGGGGCAGGATACCTTCCTGTTCTCGACCACCGTGATGGAGAACCTGCGCTTCGGCCGGCCGGACGCCAGCGATGCCGAGGTGATCGAGGCCGCCAAGATCGCCCATGCCCATGAATTCGTCGCGCAGATGCCGCAGGGCTATGCCACCCAGGTCGGCGAGAACGGCGCCTTCCTCTCGGGCGGGCAGCGCCAGCGCATCGCCATCGCGCGGGCGGTGCTGCGCCGGGCGCCGATCCTCCTGCTCGACGAGGCCACCAGCGCGCTCGACAGCCTCTCCGAGGCGCTGGTGCGGGATGCGCTGGAGCGGATTACCCGGGGCGTGACCACCATCGTCATCGCCCACCGGATCTCCACGGTCCTCGGCGCCGATCACGTCGCCTATATCGAGGCCGGGCGCGTCGTCGAGGAGGGGACGCTGCAGGCGCTGCTCGACCGCGGCGGACGGTTTCGCGAACTCTTCGACGAGCAGTTCGGGGCTGCCGGCCGGCTCGATATCGCCTGATCCCTGCCGCACCGCCGATGCCGGGTTTTCTTTTGCGCCCGGGCTGTCATCCTTGCCGGTGAGGTTCGGCTTCGGGAGAACGGACGATGAAGGTGGACGAACTGAGCATCCTGATCACCGGCGGTGCGCGCGGCATCGGCGCGGCCACGGCTACCCTGCTGGCCGAGGGTGGCGCGAAGGTCATGATCACCGACGTGCTGGACGAGGAGGGCGCGGCGCTGGCCGACCGCCTCGGCCCCAATGCCCGCTACCGCCGTCTCGACGTGACCGAGCCGGCCGACTGGGAGGCCGCCGTCGCGGCCACGGAAGAGGCCTTCGGGGCGCTGAACGCGCTCTTCAACAATGCCGGCATCGTGTCCTTCGTGGGGGTGACGGACTGCACGGTCGAAGAGTTCCGCCGGGTGCAGGACATCAACGTGCTGGGCGTCTTCCTCGGGATCAAGCATTGCGCGCCGGCGATGCGCCGCGCCGGTGGCGGGGCGATCGTCAACAACTCCTCCACCGCCGGCATGCAGGGCTATGCGGGCATCGCGGCCTATGTCGCAAGCAAATGGGCGGTGCGCGGGCTCAGCAAGGCCGCGGCGCTGGATCTGGCCCCGGACGGGATCCGCGTCGTCTCGCTGCATCCCGGGCCGATCCGCACGCCGATGACCGACGGGCTGCCCCGGGAAATTGCCGAGACCCAGCCGATCCCCCGGTTCGGCGAGCCCGAGGAGGTGGCCGCCATGACCCGCTTCCTTCTCTGCGATGCGACCTACACGACGGGGACGGAGTTCGTCGTCGATGGCGGCGCCATCGTCGGACGCCTCGAACCGGTGGCGAAGGACTGACCGGCCTGCCGCGGCGCGCGCGTCAACTCGCCGGCGGGGCGCCGACCCGGCCAAGGACCCAGCCGGTGAGGTCGCGGACCATGTCCGCGCTCGCGGCATTGAAGGCCTCCACGACCTCGATCGTGTCGGTGCTGGCGGTGGTGGCCGTTCGCTGGAAGCTGCGGCTGGCTATGACCGAGCCATCGGTGTCGCGCACCAGCCAGGCGGTGAGCCGGACACGGATGGTGGCGCCCGGCTGGTCGGGCAGCAGCTCGGCCTGAAAGTCGGTCAGCTCCGAGACCAGGGCGAAATCGGCCGAGGGCCCCAGCGGCCGCCTGCCCACGAAACGGAAGGCGCCGCTGTCCTCCAGCGCCCGCACCATCGCCGTCTGCAGCATCACCGGCGCGGTGCCGCTCCAGGCGGCGCGGGGCAGATAGGCCGCCTGCACGGGATTGGGCTGGATCATGATCCGGTCGATGTCGAGCGCCCCCGCTGTCTCCGGCACCTCGACCACGAGGTCTCGCGCCAGCGCGCGCCGGGCCGTCGGCACCTCGGCCGGGGCGCGCACCTCGAAGAGGTCGGGGGCGGGCACGCCGCCCAGCAGCGCAGCACAGCCGGACAGCGCGAGGGCGACAGCGGGGATCGCGAGAAGGCGCAGCATCATCGTCTGAACTCCGGGGTCTGGCGGGAGAAGAAGAACCGCGCCGGGTCGCGCTCGATCTGCCGGATCAGGCGCTGGAACTCGGCCACCAGCCCGCGGCTCTCGCGCGACAGCTGGGCGAACTGGGGCAGGGCGGTGTTCAGGAACTCGCGCAGCGGCCCGCGCGCCTCGCGCGCGATGGCCTGCAACTCGGCGAAGGCCTCGTCGGCGCTCTCGGCAGCCTGGCGCAGATCGCCGGTGATCTGCGGAATGTCGTCGGAGACCTGCGCCAGCGCCACGTCCAGCCGCGCCAGCGCGCTGCGCAGATCCGCGACGATGCCATCGACGTCCTCGTTGATCACCCGGTCGGCGCCGGTGAAGGCGCGTTCGGCGGCCTCCAGCGTGCGCTCGCCGGTGGCCAGCGCGGTCTCGATGGCCTCCAGCGTCGCGCCGGCCCGACCGAACACCTCGCTGGCGCGCGCCACCGCTTCCTCGGCGGTCTGGGCCAGGCCATCGACCCGGCCGCTGGCGTCGCTGAGATCGCTGCCGACCTCACGCACGACGCGCGTGGCGTCGGCCGTCGCGGTGCGCACATCGGCGATGATGGCGGGCAGGTCCTCTTCGGCGATCCGGCTGACGGAGGCGATCGCGCCGCTCGCCCCGGCGACCGCGGCCCGGGTCTCGCTGAGCAGGGCGGCCCCGTCGCCGGCGACGAGGGTCTCCACCGATTCGGCGGTCCGATCAACACGCGCCAGCGTCGTCTCCAGCCGGGCCGCCAGGCGGTTGGCCGCGGTCAGTGTCTCCTCGGCCTGGTCGAGCCGGGCGGTGGCCGCGGCGCTGGTGGTGCGCAGATCGGCCATCAGCAGCCCGGCCTCGCTGCCCAGCCGATCGATCTCTCCACGCAGCTGGCGTGTCGTGTCGGTGAAGGCGTCGATGGCGACCGGCAGGTCCGCCGACACGAAGCTGTCGATCGAGGCCAGTGTCTGGCGGCCGGTGGCGAGCAGCGCATCGCCCTCGTCGAGCGTGACGGTCAGCCGGCCGGCGGTCGCGGTCACGGTCGAGAGCGCGGTGTCGACGGTCTCCAGCGTGCGCTCGACGGCGCCGGTCAGCGGTTCGAGCTGGGTGGTGAAGAAGGCGATGTCGGTGGCCGAGGCCGCCACCACCCCCGTCACGGTCGCGAAATCATCGAGCGCGCGGCCCAGGTCGCCCGAAGACTCCTCGAGATTGACCAGTATCGCCTCGAAGCGCGCCTGGTTGTCGGGGCCGAACAGCTCTCCGACCTCCTGAACGATGCGCAGCGTCTGTGCGACGAGTTCCGGCGCATCCTCGGTCAGCGTCTGCAGCACCGACCGGCCCGCGGTGATCTCCGGCACGGCATCGTCATCGACGGCGGTGAGCAGGGGTTCATCGGCACTGCCCGCCGAGATGCCGACATAGCTGACACCGGTGACCCCGAGCGATTCGATGGTCGCGACGCTGTCGGCGCGCACCGGGGTGTCGGCGCTGACCTCCAGGCGCACCAGCACGGTGCCGTCGAGATCGGGCGACAGGCGCACATCCACCACCTGCCCGACCGGGAGGCCGGCGAAGCGCACCTCCGAGGCCCGCGCCAGGCCCGAGACCGAGGTGAAGCGCACGTCGTAATAGGCGAAGCGGCGGTCGAGATCGAAGCTGGCGAACCAGGCCAGAAAGGCGATCAGCCCCGCGAAGCCCGCCAGGGTGAAAGCCCCGATCAGCACGTAATTCGCCCGGGTTTCCACGCGTCAGCTCTCCTTCTCGGCGGTGTCCAGCGCCGCCCGGGCCCGCGGCCCGTGGAAGTACTCGCGCACCCAGGGGTGATCCACGTCCAGCATCTCGCGCATGGTGCCGGTCACGAGCACCTTCTTTTCTGCCAGCACCGCGATCCTGTCGCAGGTCGCGTGCAGCGTATCAAGGTCGTGGGTGACAAGGAACACCGTCAGGCCCAGAGTGCGGGACAGCCCCTTGATCAGCTCGTCGAAGGCCGTCGCCCCGATCGGGTCCAGACCCGCCGTGGGCTCGTCGAGAAACACGATCTCGGGGTCGAGGGCCAGCGCCCGGGCCAGCCCCGCGCGCTTGCGCATCCCGCCCGACAGCTCGGACGGGAACTTGTCGCCGGCAAGATAGGGCAGGCCCGACATCGAGATCTTCAGATCCGCCAGCGCGCCGCGCAGGGGCGGCGGCAGGTCGGGCACCGCCCGCAGCGGCACCTCGACGTTCTCGCGCACCGTCAGCGAGGAAAACAGCGCCCCGTCCTGGAACATCACGCCCATGCGTCGGTCGATGGCCAGGCGGGTGGCCTCGTCGGCCCCCACGGTCTCGGTGCCGAAGATCTCGATGGAGCCGGCCTGGGGCGCGCGCAGCCCGACGATGGTCCGCAGCAGCACGGACTTGCCGGTGCCCGAGCCGCCGACGACGCCCAGAACCTCGCCCCGGAAGATGTCGAGGTCGAGGTTGTCATGCACGATCTGCTCGCCGAACTGGTTGCGCACGCCGCGCAGGCGGATCACCGGCTCGGCCATCAGATCCCCACCTGCGCGAAGAAGATCGAGAACAGCGCGTCGGCCACGATCACCGCGAAGATCGCCGACACCACCGCGGCCGAGGTCATCCGGCCCAGCGATTCGGCGTTCGACTTCACCTGCATCCCGGCGTGGCAGCCGATGACCCCGATGATCAGGGCGAACACGGGCGCCTTCGACAGGCCGACGAAGGCATGGTCGATGCTGACCCCCTCGAACAGCCGCACCCGGAACATCGCCGGCGAGATGCCCAGCTCGATCCAGGACATGATCGCCCCACCGATCAGGCCCGCCACATTGGCGATCAGCCCCAGGATCGGCAGCATCAGGACCAGCGCGAGGATGCGGGGAACGAAGAGCGTCATCGCCGGGTCGATCCCCAGCGTCTGCATCGCGTCGATCTCCTCGCGCATCTTCATCGAGCCGATGGCCGCGGTGAAGGCCGAAGCGGTGCGGCCGGCGACGATGATCGAGGTGAGAAGGATCCCCAGCTCGCGCAGGATCGCGATGGCGATCAGGTCCACCACGAAGATCTCGGCGCCGAACTGGCGCAGTTGCGACGAGCCCTGGAAGGCCAGCACCACGCCGATCAGGAAGGCCATCAGCGCCACGATCGGCACCGCCGCCACGCCCACGTCCTGGCAGTGATGCACAAGCGAGGTCAGCGGGAACTCCTTGGGCCGGCGGACCGCGCGCGCCAGTCGCGCCAGGAAGAGCCCGAAATAGCCGATCAGCTCGACGAAATAGAGCACGAAGCCAGCCGTCGCGCGGCCCACCGTCTCCAGCCTATCGGAGAGGGTGCGCCGCCGTGGGCTGGCCTCGGGTGCCTGCGGCAGCCCGGCGGCCACCGTGTCGAGGAGCGCGGTCTGGCGCGCGTCGCTGCCGGCGATCTCCAGTGCCTGTCCCGCGGCCTCCAGCCGGGATCGCAGCCGGGCGATGGCCCAGGCGCCGGCGGTATCCATGTGCGCGACGTCCGAGAGGTCGATCCGCACGTCGCGGTCCAGGGGCAGCCGGTCCAGCACCGTCTCGATCCCGGCGAGTTCCGCCACCGTCAGCGGGCTCGACAGTCGCACCACGCTGCGCCCGTCGTGCTCGGTGACGTCGATCGCTGCACTGGCATGCTGGCGGCGCACGGCCCCTCACCTTCCCTTCGGCACGGACCATCCGCGTCTAGCGCAGCCTGTCCGCCGCATCCATCGGCTTTGCCGCGCGGGGCCCGCGCCGGGGCAAAGCGTCACGCTTGTGTCACGGCCCGACCCCGAGGCTCCGCCGGCGGCTGGCCCCCCCGGCGCCGGATCGCTAGACAAGGGCGCAGGATCGGCACGGAGCCGCGTGATGCCAGCCACCGTTCTTCTGCTCAATGGCCCGAATCTCAACCTTCTGGGTCTGCGCCAGCCCGAGATCTATGGCGTCGAGACGCTGGCCGACATCGAGACGGCGAGCACGGCGCTGGCCGAAAGCCTCGGGCTCGGGCTGCAGGCGTTCCAGTCGAATCACGAGGGCGCGCTGATCGACCGCATCCATGCCGCCCGCGGGCCGGGAGCCGGCGCAGTGCAGGCCATCGTGATCAATCCCGGCGGGTTCACCCACACCTCGGTGGCGCTGCTCGATGCGCTCGAGGCCTTCGACGGCCCGGTGATCGAGGTCCATATCTCGCAGATCCACCGGCGCGAGGCGTTCCGGCATCACTCCTATGTCTCGCAGCGGGCCGATGCGGTGATCGCGGGGCTTGGCACCGAAGGCTACGCCGCCGCCCTGCGCCGGCTCGCGCAGCTTCTCGCCTAGGGCCCGCCCGTCCACTGGCCGCGCCGCTGGAGCAGTCGCTTCAGCTCGGAGGGCCTGTCGGTGATCACCCCGTCGACGCCGATGCCGATGAGCCATTCCATCATCGCGGTGTCGTTGACCGTCCAGACATGCAGCTGCAGGCCGCGGGCATGGGCGGCGCGCACCAGCCGCGGGCGCACGAGCGGGATGCCGCGCCACGCCAGCGGCAGCTGCAGCGCCGCCGCGCGCGGCCCGGCCAGAGGCAGCCCCCAGCCCGCGAACCAGAGTTGCGCTATGCCGAGATGCGCCGGGGAATGGGCGAGGTCAGGCCCCAGCAGCCGCCGGAGGCGGGCGGTGCGCCGCGCCCGGAAGGAGCCGACGCAGACCCGGCCCCGTGCCGCCGTGCGCCGGATCGCGTCGGCCATCGGCGCGACCGCGGCATCGGATTTCGCCTCGAGGATGAAGTGCAGCGACGGATAGGCGTCGAGCACCGCGTCCAGCCTCGGGATGGCGGCGCCGCCCTTCGTGCGCAACCGCGAAAGCTCGGCCCACGGCCGCGCATCGACGCGCCCGCGCCCCTCCGTCATCCGCTCCAGCCTGTCGTCGTGAAAGACCACCGCCACGCCATCGGCACTGGCCTGCACATCGGTCTCGACGAAGCGATAGCCGAGGCCGATGGCATGCTCGAAGGCGCCGGGCGTGTTCTCCTCGGCCTCCAGCGCACCGCCGCGGTGGGCGATCGCAAGCGGCAGCGGGTGATCGAAGACGGGATGGGGCGGCATCGCGCGGATGCTTGCCCGATCCTCCGTAGCTTGTCGATCCGGACCGGCGCCGCGGTTCCTTGCCGCCCGCCTTGCCGCAGACTGCGCAGAAAGGCTCAGCCGCGCTCCCAGGTTGGATGGAAGCGGCCGGCGGGCGAGAGCGTGAAGATCTCGCAGCCATCGGCTGTCACCCCCACGGAGTGCTCGAACTGCGCCGAGAGCGACTTGTCCCGCGTCACCGCCGTCCAGTCGTCGGCCAGCACCTTGGTCTCGGGCCGGCCGAGGTTCACCATCGGCTCGATGGTGAAGAACATCCCCTCCTCCAGCACAGGCCCGGTTCCCGCCCGGCCGTAGTGCAGCACATTGGGCGGTGCGTGGAAGACACGCCCGAGCCCATGCCCGCAGAAGTCGCGCACGACGCTCATGCGGGAGGATTCCACCAGCCGCTGGATGGCAGCGCCGATGTCGCCGAAGGTGTTGCCTGGCCTGACCGCGGCGATGCCCGCCATCAGCGCGTCGTGCGTGACGTCGATCAGCCGCTCGGCCTTCCCACTGGGGCTGCCGGCGACGTACATCCGGCTGGAGTCGCCATACCAGCCGTCGAGAACCACGGTGACGTCGATGTTGAGGATGTCGCCGTCGCGCAGGAGGTCGTCGCGGCGCCGCTTTTCCAGATCGCGCGAGATCGTCTCGCCGCGGTGCATCGGTATCGGCTCGCCAGGGATCCCGTGGCAGACGACGTGGTTCACGCTGATGCAGCTGGC
>PUNI01000305.1 GCA_003551745.1 Paracoccaceae bacterium
CGACGGCTCCCGAATACAACCGCCTGCTGCGCGCGCGATCTGCTGCTCCAGGAGATGGCGCGCGCGCAGCAGGCGGTTGTATTCGGGAGCCGTCGGCATCACCGACCGCAGCACCGCCGCCGGGCTCTGCCCATCGAGCCGGGCCATGACGGACGCCACGTCGAGTTCCGGAGCCGCGCGCTTGATCGTCGGATGGATGTCGGCGGGCCGCAACACACCCGCATGCAGGTCGCGGGCATAGCGCAGGAAGGTGCGGCTGACCCGCACCTCCAGCGCACCGCGGTCGCGCTCGCTGCGCACGTCGCGAAATGCCGCCATCAGGCCATCGAGGTCGTATCGCGCCATGGGCAGCGCATGGTCTCGGGCCCGGCTGAGCGCCGAGAAGAAGGCCCGGCGCCGCTCCGCATCCGCTGCGCCGGTCCACAGCGGCGCATAGTCGCGCGCCCGATAGTAGGCCGACAGCGCAGGATCTTCCGCAGCCGCCTCCGCGACCGCGGCCTGGAAGGCGCTGATCTGCACGGTGATGGCTGCCGCCTCTTCGGCCGGCCCCTCGACCTGTAGAGCCTGTGCCGGCACTGGAAATCCGGAAAGCAGGACGGCGAGGACCCCGCCAAGCCCGAAAACGGATACGCGCAGCGATGCGCGTGAAATGCGTTGATGCGACATAATCGGCCCCCATTTCCGCCAGACGCGGACGACCTGCCGACAGTGCAGGCCCGCTTGCAGACCCTCACAGCATCGGGTGAGTCGCGCGCGCTCGTCCAGACTTTTTTTCGGGCGCAAGAGCGATTAAAAACTTCTGGCCGTCAGCGTTGCCGTTGCGCCATGTTTTGCAGACGCGTTAACCAAAAATCAGCAGTTTTCCGCCGAAATGCCACATGTCTGCCACAGGGGTGGAACTTCGGGCTTGGGCTCTGAGTCCGCGTGTGGCAACCATTCGTGACAGGCGGCCACAAGAGCCGTGAGGCAGCACATCGAGTCAGGGGCCGGTCAACGCCGTCGACAGGGCAGCCGGCCAAGACAAGGCAACGACGGGACAGGCGACATCATGGCAGACCAATCGACTTCGGGTTTCACCCGGCGCGGGCTTCTGGCGGTGTTCACGGCAACGGCCGTCACGGCCGCGCCCTACTATGCGAATGCCAGCGGATTTCTCCGGCGGGGCGGCGACATCAGGCGGCTGAGCATGTATTCGGGCCGCACCGGCGAGCGCTTCGATGCAGTCTACTGGATTGACGGCAACTATGTGCCGGAGGTGCTGCGCGAGATCAGCTTCTTCATGCGTGACTGGCGCAACAACGAGGTGAAGGCCATCGACACCCGCTGCCTCGACATGATGTGCGCGGCCCACCGGCTGCTCGACGCCAGCGAGCCTTACAACCTGCTGTCGGGCTATCGCTCCCCTGCAACCAATCGCATGCTTCGTGCTCGGTCGCGCAATGTTGCCCAAAACTCCCTGCACCTGACGGGCAAGGCGGCCGATCTGCGCCTCCGCTCGCGTTCGGTTTCGCAGATGAGCCGGGCTGCCACCGCGCTCAACGCTGGCGGCGTCGGGCGCTACTCGCGCTCCGATTTCGTGCACATGGATTGCGGCCCGGTGCGCAGCTGGGGCGCCTGAAGGGCCGTTTCCCCAAGCGGAGACAGGCTAGAGAGGCAGGGCGATCTCCGCCCGCAGCCCGCCAAGCCGTGCACTGGTGGCCAGATCCAGGCGTCCGCCGTGTCCGCGCACGGCATCCGCGGCAATCGCCAGCCCCAACCCGACCCCCATTCCGCGATCCTGATTGCGGGCCGCATCGAGGCGCGTGAAGGGCTGCAGCGCCTCCTCCCGCCGCTCGGGCGGAATTCCCGGCCCGTCGTCCTCCACGGCAATCCGGACGCCGGCGGGATCGACCGTCACCGACACCTCGCAACGCGTCCCGTACTGCACCGCGTTGCCGATCAGATTGTCGAGCGCCCGGGCCATCAGCTGCGGCCGCAGCGATGCTGTCCGCCCCGCCCCTTCCGCCCGCACCAGCGTGACCGGCTGGCCGCAACGTGCCGCGCGTTCCACGGCACCCTCGACCAGCGCCACCACATCCGTCGGCTGCACCTCTTCGGTCGCGTTGCCGCGCACGTAATCCAGAAAGCTGTCGGTCAGCCGCTCCATCTCGGCGACATCCTGCAGAAGCGCTTCCGTCTCCGGGCCGTCGTCGGCCAGCGCGAGGGCGAGGCGCAGGCGCGTCAGGGGCGTGCGCAGATCATGGCTGACGGCCGACAGAAGCAGCGTTCGCTGTTCGATCTGCCGCTCGATGCGGTCGCGCATGTCGATGAAGGCCTCGCCCGCCGCCCGCACCTCCTGCGCACCGCGCGGGCGGTAGTTCAACCGCCGTCCCTTGCCGAAGGCTTCCGCCGCGAGCCCGAGTTGCCGGATCGGCCGCAACTGCCGGCGCAGGAAGAAATAGGCGATGGCGGCCATCAGCACCCCGCTGAGCACCACGATCACGATCAACTGGTGCGGGTTCGACGCCGAGACCTGCCGGCGATCCAGCCGCACCAGCATCGGCCCGTGCGCGGTCTCGATCGCGATCAGCAGTTCACGATGGAGGCTCGCGAGATCGATCCCGCTCACACCGTCGAGGCGGTTGCGCAGGGTCGCGATCACCGCCCGGCCGGAAAGGTCGTCGAGGCTGCGCAGATCGCCTGCCGGAACCGGCGGTTCCGGTCCTGGCGGCAGGCTTGCACTGATCCCCAGCGGTGGCGCGAGGGCGGCCACGCGCTGCTGGGCCGTCTGCAGGTCGGCCGCCGCGTTCACCTCGTCGCGGAGATAGCCGAGGCTGGCGGCGAGATTGGTCGTCATCTGCTGCGTGACGCCCTCGTAGTGGCGCTGGATGAACACCACAGACACCACCAGCTGCAGCAGGACCAGCGGCGTGACGAGAATCAGAACCGCCCGCCCGTAGAGGCCCTGCGGGAACATACCCCGAAATAGCGCCATCATCATGCCGCGAACCTAGGCCAATCGGACGCCAAAAGGCAGGCCGATTCGACGGGGTCACGACCACCGGGTCGCGAAGCTTCGACCTACAGGAGCGAAATGCGGGGCCCGGGAAAACCGAAGCTCTGCTTTGGGTTGTGTCCGACACAACCGCGTGCACAGATGCGGGCCGGGGAAGGAGGACGGATGGACCACGACGATTTGCGCAACTGGTCGAAGCGGGCCGCCGACTGGGCGCACGGATATCACGCCGGTCTCCGGGATCGCCCCGTCCGCCCCCGTGTGGCCCCCGGAAGTGTCGCGACGCGGTTGCCGGCGCAGGCGCCGGAAGATCCCGAGCCGATCGAGCGCATCTTCACCGATTTCGAGACGCTGCTGGTGCCGGCGATGACCCATTGGCAGCATCCGCGGTTCTTCGCCTACTTTCCGGCCAACGCGGCGCCGGCCTCGATGCTGGCCGAGCAGCTGGCCAACGCCATCGCGGCCCAGTGCATGCTTTGGCAGACCTCGCCGGCAGCGACCGAGCTGGAGGCCGTGGCCACCGGCTGGATGCGCCGCGCGCTCGGCCTGCCGGAGCGCTTTTCCGCGACGATCCACGACAGCGCCACCGTGGCCACCCTGTCGGCAGTCATCACAATGCGCGAGGCCGCCTCGGCCGGACAGGGCAACGCCAACGGGCTCTTCTCCCTGCCGCGGCTACGCCTCTATGCGTCCGAACAGACGCACTCCTCGGTCGACAAGGCGGTGCGCGTGGCAGGCCTGGGCCAGGCCAACCTCGTCCGCATCCCGACCGACGCGACCCTCGCGATGGCGCATGGCGAACTCGACTCCGCTATCCGGGCCGACCTTGCCGCCGGGCACCGTCCGGCCGGTGTCATCCTCGCTGTCGGCGGCACGTCGGTGGGCGCCTGCGACCGCCTGCGCGCGGCGATCGGTGTCGCGAAATCCCACGGGCTGCCCGTCCATGTCGACGCGGCCTGGGCCGGCAGCGCGATGATCTGCCCGGAGTTCCGCGCATTGTGGGAAGGGGTGGAAGAGGCCGACAGCGTCGTCGTCAACCCGCACAAGTGGCTGGGGGTCCAGTTCGACTGCTCGATCCAGTTCCTGACCAACCCGGCGCAGCAGATCCGCAGCCTGAGCCTGAAGCCCGCCTATCTCGCAACCGCCGGGGCCGCCACCACCGACTACAGCGACTGGACCCTCCCGCTGGGACGCCGGTTCCGGGCGCTCAAGCTGTGGATGACCTTGCGCGCCTACGGGCTGCAGGAGCTGCGGCGGCGCATCCGCAACCACGTCGCCTGGGCCAGCCAGCTTGCCGAGGCGGTGGCCACCCACCCGCGGCTGCTTATCACCACGCCGCCGGTGCTCTCTCTCTTCACCTTCGCCCATCGCGAGGGCGACACCGCCACCGATGCCCTGCTCGGGCGCATCAACGACGACGGCCGCGTCTATCTCACACCCAGCCGCCATTTCGGAAAATCGGTGATCCGCGTCCAGGTGGGCCAGTTCGATTGCACACGCGACGACGTCATGATGGTCGCGCGCGTGCTCCGCGAACTGGCATGAGACGCTGACAAGAGACGGAGCGGGCCACCGTCATCGGCCCGCCCGGCATGCGCACTGCCGGCGGATCAGAAGCGGAACGCCGCCCGAGCCTGGAATGTATTGGCGCGCACGTCGATGTCGCTGTTGTTGAAATCGTCGAAGCGGTGGTGCAGCACCTCGCCGCCCACGCTCCAGCCGCCGCCGACGTCGACCTCGGCGCCTACCCCGGCAACCCAGCCGGTCTCGCTGCCAAGGCCGCTGACCCGCGCCCGCGCGGCGCCGGCCGTGCCGTAGACGAAGACGTTGTCGAAAGTCGGGCCACCACGCACCGTCAGCCGGGTCACATGCTTCAGCCGACCGGCTTCTTCCACGTTTATGTTGGCGGCGTCATAGCCCGCCTCGACCCCGGCCGCGAAGCCGCCGAAATCCTGAAGATAGCCGGCGAAGACGCCGCCGATGGCGCCGTCACCGCTCACGTCGCGACCGAGATCGCCCCAGCCCAGACGCCCACCGAGATAGCCGCCCGTCCAATTGCGCGCCGTCACCATCGGCGCCGGTGCCGCGGGCGGCTGGATCGCGGGCTCGACGGCGGGTTCGTCAAGCGTGCCGGCCACGGCCGGTGCGGCCAGGCTCAGCGCGGCGGCGATCGCGGATACTCGCTTCATCATGCCTCATCTCCTTCCCGTTTTCCGGGTATCGACTGCCCATTTCCCGAGCTGCACGGCACCGCAAACCATGGGCGCCCTGCATCCCTTGGCGCAGAGATGGAGCAAGGCCCGGGCGGTTGAAACCCGCCCGGGCGCGAAATCTGCCGATCCCACGACAGGGTGAACGGTCGTGACCGGCGACGATCAGACCTGACGGCGATCAGAACCGGTAGGACACCCGGGCCTGGATCGTGTTCAGCCGCAGCCGCGCGCCGGTGCCGTCAAAGTTCTTGATCCGGTGCTGGGCCGCCTCGGCGCCGATGCGCCAGTTCTCGTCCAGCATCACCTCGGCGCCGAGACCCGCCAGCCAGCCGCTGTCGCTGAGGCTCTCGCCACCGCCACGGATGCGAATGTTCGAGCCACCGACCACGGCATACACGAAGGCATTGTCGAAGGTCGGGCCGCCGCGGAGCTTCAGCGCCGCCACCTCGCGGAGACGCACACCGCCGGGGAAGCGGATGCGGGCCGCGTCATAGCTGCCCTCGACGCCAGCCGCGAAGCCGCCGAAGTCATGCAGATAGCCCAGATGGATCCCGCCCAACCAGCCGCTGCGCTTGATCCGGACGGTATCGGAACCGGCATCCGCGACGGTATCATCCCCCGGCACCCGAAACCGCAAACGTGCCTCGCCCCAGCCGAGTTGCGCCCCAACATAGGGACCCGTCCAGGGACTCCGCACCGCCATCACCGGCGGCGGCGGCGCCACCTCGGGCTCGACAACCGGCGCCATCTTCGTGCCGGCCATGGCCGATCCGGCAACGCCCAGTGCCAGCGCCGCCGCCATTCCAACTGCTGCGAATCGTTTCATCATCCTGCACCCTCCGTCCAGGCCGAAAAATGGCCGTGGCGGGTATTATACCCCATTCCCAGCCCTTTACGAAGGTGCAACACGATGGCACTGGACAGCATGTTGCGGCTGGGGCACGCCACGACCCGCCCAGCAAGGGAGAGGCCTTATGCAGATCGCCGATAGCGCCGCCATCGTCACCGGCGCCGCCTCCGGCCTCGGGGCGGCGACGGCCCGCGCGCTCCGCATCGCCGGCGCGGGAGTGACCGTTTTCGACCGGGATGCCGAGGCCGGCCGCGCGCTGGCCGACGAGATCGGCGCCGGTTTTGCCGAGGTGGACGTGACCGATGCGGGCTCCGTCGCCGAGGGCGTGCAGGCGGCGCTGGCCGGCATGGGCCGCCTCACGGCCTGCATCAACTGCGCCGGCATCGCCACGGCCGCCCGCACCCTCGGCCGCGACGGTGCCCATGACCTCGCCGCCTTCAACCGGACGGTGGCGATCAACCTGTCGGGCAGCTTCAACGTCGCCCGGCTGGCGGCCGAGGCCATGGCCCGCAACGATCCCGACGCCGACGGCGAGCGGGGCGTCATCGTGCACACGGCCTCGATCGCGGCCTATGACGGCCAGAGAGGCCAAGCGGCCTATGCCGCCTCCAAGGCCGGGGTGACGGGGCTGGTGCTGCCGATGGCGCGCGATCTGGCCAGCCTGGGCATCCGCGTCAATGCCATCGCCCCGGGCGTGTTCCGCACCCCGATGCTGGAGGGGCTGGGCCAGGAAGTCATGGACGGGTTGGCCGCCGACGTGCCCTTCCCGCACCGGCTGGGCGATCCGGCGGAATTCGCGCGCGCCGTCTGCTTCATCCTCGAATGCGGCTATCTCAACGCCGCCACGATCCGGCTCGACGGCGGTTTGCGCATGCGCTGAGCTGATCGCACGGCCCGGCCGTCACGCATCGCGCTCTGCCCGCTCGGCGAGATCGAGCCACTCCTCCTCCGCCGCTTCGAGGGCCGCCTGACGATCCGCCAGGGCCAGGGTCGCCTGCCGGAACCGCTCTGGCGCACGCCCGAAAAGCTCGGCGTCCGCAAGGAGTTCCGAGAGCTTGCTGATCTCGGCCGAGAGCCGCTCCATCTTCTCCGGCAAGGCATCGAGCCGGTGCCGCTCGGAGAATGTCAGCGCGGGCGGCGCCGCGCCCGTGCCCGGAGTGTCACGCTTCACATCCGGCTTGCGTTTTGGGCGGGAAGCCTGTGCTTCGGAACCGATTTCCGAGAACGGCTCACTGCCCCTCTGGGCCAGCATGTCGCGCCAGCCGCCGGCAAAGACGGTCGCCCGGCCGTCCCCCTCCAGCAGGACGGTGGTCGTCGCCACGCGATCGATGAAGTCGCGGTCGTGGCTGACGAGGAGGACGGTTCCGGCATACTCTCCCAAAAGCTCCTGCAAAAGATCGAGGGTTTCCACGTCGAGGTCATTGGTGGGCTCGTCGAGCACCAGAAGATTCGACTCCCGCGCCATGATCCGGGCGAGCAGCAGCCGCGCCTTCTCGCCGCCCGACAGCGCCTTTACCGGCGCCCGGGCCTGGGTCTCGTCGAAGAGGAAATCCTTCAGATAGCCAATCACATGGCGGGGCCGGCCGCGCACCATCACCTGATCGGCCTGGCCGGGAACCCGCATCACCGGGTCGCCGGTCAGGTTCTCCCACAGCGAGGCTTCCGCATCGAGACCCGCCCGCGACTGGTCGAAGACGGCGATCTCGAGATTGGTGCCCAGCCGCAGCTCGCCGGCATCGGGCGCCTCGGCGCCGGTGAGCAGACGCAGCAAGGTGGTCTTTCCGGCCCCGTTCGGCCCGACCAGCGCGATACGGTCCCCGCGCAGCACCCGCAGCGAGAACGGGCGCAGGATCACCTTGCCGCCATAGGCTTTCGCGATGTCGCGGGCCTCGATCACCTGCTTGCCGGAGACCGGGCCGGACTCCAGCTCCATCGCGGCGGTGCCCTGGCGGCGGATCAGGGCGGCGCGCTCTTCCCGCAACCCGGCCAGCGCTCGCAGCCGTCCCTGATTGCGCCGCCGCCGCGCGCTGATGCCCTCGACCGCCCAGCGGGCCTCGCTGCGGATCTTCCGGTCGAGCTTGTGGCGCGCCTCGTCCTCGGCCGCCCAGGTCGCGTCCCGCCAGGCCTCGAAGCCGGCGAAGCCCTCCTCCCGCCGGCGCACCTGCCCGCGATCGACCCAGAGGGTCGCACGCGACAGGGCGGCCAGAAAGGCGCGGTCATGGCTGATGAGCACGAAGGCGGCGCGGGCGGCGGCGAGGTGCGCCTCCAGCCAGCGTATGGCCGCGATGTCGAGATGGTTGGTGGGCTCGTCGAGCAGCATGAGTTCGGGTTCTGCCGCAAGAAGCCGAGCCAGCGCTGCCCGCCGCCGCTCGCCCCCGGACGCGCTGGCGACCGGCAGGGCCGGATCGAACCGCAGCCCGCCGGCCACGCGCTCGATGCGCCATGTCTCTCCGGGGCCCAGGCCCTTTGCGGCGAAATCACCTAGCGTCGCGAAGCCGGCGAAATCGGGATCCTGCTCCATGTAGCCGACGGTGGCTCCGGGCGACAGCGTGCGGCTGCCGGCATCCGGCTCAACCAGCCCGGCCATCACCTTCATCAGGGTCGACTTGCCCGATCCGTTGCGGCCGACAAGCGCCACCCGGTCGCCGTCGTGAACGATCAGGTCCAGCCCCCAGAACAGCGGCACGCCGCCGAAGCCCAGAGAGACGCCGGAGAGTTGCAGGAGGGGAGCGCGCGCCATGGCGGCGGGCTAGCCCTGCCTCCGCATCGGGTCAAGCACTGGCGGCCGTCGCCCTCAGCCACCGCGCGCGTGCCGCCGGGATCGCCCGGATCTCGAGACCGGTGAAGACATGCAGCGTGTTCAGATCCGGGTCCACCACGGCGTGGTCCGAGACCCAGCCGCCCATTGCGAGATAGCTGCGCAGAAGGGGCGGCAGCGCGGCGAGGCCGCTGCGCGGGTTGGCCCGGACGTCGCGCAGGCGTCGGGCGAAGGGAAACACCTTCGGCGCCTTGATCCGGGGCAGCCAGCGCCGCGGGGCGATGTGCCGCTCCTTCAACAGAACGAAGGCGTCGTGGTGGCGCGCGGCGTCGGTGCCCTCGAAGGACGCGCAGCCGAACAGAAGCTCCACCTGCGCCGCATCCACGATGCGCGCCATCGCCGCCCAGGCAAGGCGCAGGATGTCCGGGTCGCCGGCCCGGTCGGGGTGTATGCAGAAGCGCCCCAGTTCGGCGAGGC
>PUNI01000244.1 GCA_003551745.1 Paracoccaceae bacterium
CGCGCGCCTCGGCCTGCATCGGAAAGGTGACGAGGGACACCTCCCACAGATCGAGTTCCAGAAGCCGGCGCCCGCCCTTGCCATTCCGCTCCGCCTTGACCGTGCGATAGCCGATGGACAGCCCCTCGATCGCGCCGGCCGTGATCAGCGTCGCCGCCTCACGGCCACGCGCCACGTCCGGCAGCAGCTGGCCACGAACCCACAGGCCACGCTCGTCCTCGCGAACTTCCTCCCAGATGCCGATCGGCTGTGTCGGATCGTGCTGCCAGAGCATCTTGACGCGCCGCCCGGCGGCGCGCAGCCGCTCCAGCGAGATCCTGTAGGCGCCGGGCATCACGATGTCGCCGCCCCCGTCCTGCACGCCGAAGATCGAGGCATATCCCTCGACCTTGTTCGCGCCGACCATCGAAAGACCGGCGTCGGGCCGGTGGAACTTGCGTTCCAGTTGCTGCATCGCTTCCGTCATGCCGTGTTCTCTCGCTGTGGTTTCGTCGCCGGGCGCGACCGCAGTCCCGGGCCTCGACAAGCGCCAAGCCGCCAAAGCTGTCCGCACAATCGGCCTTGTCGTCTGATGTCGCCTTAGCCGAGGCCGAGGATCACGGTTCGGCCGACGGTGGCGATGATCGCGCCCAGGACCCCGAACGCGGTCACCCAGAGGCGCTTTTCCAGCCGTTCCAGCATTTCCTCTATGCGGCAGAGCCGGAATTCCATCGCCGACCACCGCTCCTCGGCAACGCGCTCGTTCGCCTCGATGCGGGCTTCCGTCGCGTCGAAGCTGTCGTAGAGGTACCGCGAGCCGCGCGTCCCCCGGCGGGTTGTCATGTGTCCTCCGGCAATCTCGGCAGCCCCAGAAGAACCCGCTTCTCCGCATCGGTAAGAAAGCTCGCCGTGCCCACACGATGCCACTGCTGATCGCGCTCGGCGGCCAGCGCCGGCAACTGGTCCAGATCGGGCCGGAACTCCACCTGTTCGCCAGTAAAGCCCGCGAGCCAGTGGGCCACCGTCGCCGTGGTCCGGCTGGCCAGCGGCACCACGGTCAGGCGATAGAAGGCCCGGTTCGCTTCCTGATAATTTGCATAGGTCGCGTCTCCCGGAATGCCGAGCAGCATCGGCGGCACGCCGAAGGCCATGGCAATCTCCCGCGCGGCGGCCTCCTTGGTCTTCTGGAACTCCATGTCGGAGGGAGAGAAGCCCATCGGCTTCCAGTCGAGCCCCCCCTCAAGAAGCATCGGCCGGCCCGCATTGCGCGCGCCCTGGTGGTTCATCTCGATCTCGGCGACAAGCCGGTCGTACTGCTCCGGAGACAGCGTGCCGAGCCCGTCGACACCCCGGTGCACGATGGCGCCCGACGGACGGGCTGCATTGTCCAGCAGGGCGCGCGACCAGCGCGAGGCCGAATTGTGAACGTCGATCGCCGCCGCGGCCGCCTCCATCGGTGACAGCCCGTAGTGATCGTCCAGCGGATGGAAGCTGCGGAAGTGACACACCGGCAGAAGGTCGCCGGTCATGTCGAAGCGATGCTTGCGGTTGCCGACGGCGTATTCATAGGCCGCCGGCCAGCCATCCGGTCCCGGAATGACGCGAATGCGATCCGACCGCAGCACATGCAGCTCGATGGGCAGATCCCCCGCGACGGCATCGGGCGCCATCACCGCCTCGACGTAACCATTCCCCGTCAGCAGGATCTGCGAGTAGAGCGCCTCCAGGAAATCCGCCTTGCCTTGCGCCGGGTTCGGGCGCCGCACCAGCCCTAGCAGCGGATGGGCGTCATAGCGGCGGTTGCAATCCTGAAGCACCAGTGGCAGCGCCGCCGCCGCCTCGGCAATCAGCCGCACTGCACGAAAGCCTACCGGGTTGCTCTGGAAGCCGATCCGCGTCAGCGACCGTCCGTCGCGCACCGCGAAACTCCGCGACGGGCCTGGCTGACCCACAAAGCCGGCCGACGGGACACGTCCCGCCGTCAGAGGCCCGACGGCCGACGCCTTCGCCTCAGGTGCCACGGCGTCCTTGCGCCGGAACAAGCCAAGTACCATTCGCTGGTTCTCCCATATTAGCCTGAGGCGGAGTACCTGACCTCTCACGCCATGCCCGTGCAGCGCGTCGATGCATCCGCCGATGCCGACCGCCATGCCGCACGATCAGCAGGATCGCCCGATCGCGCCCGAGCGCGCGTCGCCTAAAGCACCCGCACGCCGGGCCGGCGCCACTGCGCGGCGGGAACGATCATCAGGTCGTTGATCGCCCACACCAGGGCATCGACGCGGTCGGGGCTGCCGCGCCCCAGATACCCGCGGGTCGTCATCAGCGTCATCTGCTCTTCCAGGGCGCCCAGCCCGCGCACGTGCGAGACGCGCCCCTGCTCGTAAAGCGCCGCCACCGGTTCCGCGCGCGCCGCCTTGCCGCGCGCCGCCCGCACAGCCCGGAACGGCACCAGAGGGTCGACCTGGCGCACCAGGTTCTCCACCAGATCGCCGCCCTGATTGATCTCGGCGACCAGTCGTTCGGCGCCATGCCGCTCCATCGCGGCCACGGCGGCGTGCGCCCATTCCAGCGGCGACGCCGCGGTTACGCTGGCGTCTTCCAGAACCACGGCGCGCCAGTCCTGCGGCGGTCCCTTGGTTACAACACCGGCCACGACGATGCCGCAGGCATCCGAACCCGCATGCGCCGTCACCGGCGGATCGACGGCCACAATGATGCGGTCAAGCTTCGGCACCGCATCCACCCGGGCGGCGTCGAGCGTCTGCGTCTTCCACAGCGCGCCTTCCGCATCCTGCACGAGGACGCCGTCGAGTTCCTGACGGCCCAGCGTCGTTCCGCCGTAGCGGGACTCGATCTCCTCGAGGAACGAAGGGGCAAGCCATGCCCGGTTCGCCGAGGTGGGCGCATGCGTCATCACGGTCGACGGTTGCGCCAGTATGTCCTTCAGAATCTTTACATTGCGCGGCGTGGTGGTGACCATCTGCCGGGGGTTCTCGCCCAGCCTCAGGGCGAATTGCAGCATGTCCCACGTGTCCTCCGCGCGCTTCCATTTGGCCAATTCGTCGGCCCAGGCAGCGTCGAACTGCGGCCCGCGCAGGCTTTCGGGCTCCTGCGCGCTGAAGGCCTGCGCCACGGCACCGTTCGGCCAGACCAGCCGCCGCCGGGTGGCTTCCCAGCGGGGCTTCCGGTCCGGTGGGCAGCAGGCCATGATCCCGCTCTCGCCCATAACCATGACATTGAGCACCTGGTCGAACGTCTCTCCGACCAGGGCCACATGCCGCGCCCGACCGCGGTCGGTCGGGCGCGGCCCCTCCACCTCGGCGCGCACCCATTCGGCACCGGCGCGGGTCTTGCCCGCACCGCGACCGCCGAGGCATACCCAAGTGCGCCAGTTGCCCTCGGGGGGCAACTGGTGCGGCCATGCCCAGAACTCGAAGAGCCAGGGCAAGGCCATGAGGGCTTCTTCACTCAGCCCCTTCAGTGCCTCCGCTTGCGTCTCCGGCGGCTCGGAGGCGAGCCAGACGGCGGCCGACCTCAGCGCGCGCTGCGGCGAGGTCGAGCTCTGATGGAGACGCGGCTGCTGCCTCGCTGAACCCGAATTTTCTGACATTTTGCCTTTCCGTCACTGCAGTTACGAATGCACCGCGGAGCAGCGTCTGCTCTTTCTTCAGCTCGGCAATGCGCCCGAAATCCCCTGCCCGGATGTCGTCCAGGATTTCGCGTATCGCTTGTGCCGTCTCTTCGAGTACGGCCGCCGTTGCGGCCACCGGATCGTGCTTGAACGCACTTTTCTCCCCTGCGGGGACGTCCGATCTTTCCATGAAACCTGCCAGCCCCTCATGCTGCTCCGCACGAGCGAAATGGAAAGCGGCCGCGGGGTGTGCCCCCGGGCCGCTTGCCCACCTCTTCCAGCTTGCCTTGGGTTATACTTATCCGCGTACGGAAAGTCAACAACATTCGCTATGGTTGTGCGGCCATCGTACGGTGCTGGCCCCGATGCCGGGGCTGGCGCTACTGGCTGCGCCGCTCGGCCTCGATCTCGCGCCACCGGGCGACATTGCGATTATGGTCCGCGAGGTTGGTGGCGAAGGCATGCCCGCCGGTCCCGTCAGCCACGAAATAGAGATAGGGCGTGTCGTCGGGATCGAGCGCGGCGGCGATGCTGGCGCGCCCCGGGTTGGCGATGGGCGTCGGCGGCAGCCCGTCAATGACATAGGTGTTCCAGGGCGTCGCGCCGCGCAACTCGCTCTGCCGGAGCCCGCGCCCCAGAACGCCGCGCCCTTCCGTGACGCCGTAGATCACCGTCGGGTCGGTCTGCAGCCGCATCGGCACCCGGAGCCGGTTCACGAAGACGCTGGCGACCTGGCGCCGCTCCTCGGGAACGCCGGTCTCCTTCTCGATGATCGAGGCGAGGATCAGGGCCTCCTCCGGCGACGAGATCGGCAGATCCGGCGCCCGCGCCGCCCACAGATCCTCCAGCACAAGCGCCTGCCGCCGCTGCATTTCTGCGACAAGAACGCCGCGATCCTCCCCGGGTTGCACTGCATAGCTGTCCGGCGCCAGCATGCCCTCGGGCGGCATTTCGGCGATCTCGCCGGCAAGGAACTCGGCCGCGTTCAGGGCCTCCACGACCTGCCAGACGGTCGTGCCCTCCACCACGGTGACGCGAAACCGCGTGTCCGGCTGCTCGGTGGCCCGCAGGTACGCGGGCGGCAGGTCTTCCGTCGCCACGTCGATCCGGGCCACCTCGACGAACTGCTCCGTTTCCGGGTCCAGTTCCCGCACGATCAGCTCTGACCGCGCCACCCCCGCCCGCAGCTGGACCTCGGTGCCGCAGGTGCTCTGGCCGCCACGGGTGACAATGTCGAGGATCTCCTCCATCGAGGCGCCCGGCGGCACCAGATAGGAGCCGAAGCGCAGCGCACCCGCCTTGTCGGTATAGCGGGCGGCGATGCGGAACAGCGCGCCGCTCTCGATGGCACCGTAGCTCTCCAGCTGACGCGACACCGCGGCGATGTTGGCACCGCGCTCGACACGCAGGCAGATCGACTGGTCCAGCGGGCCCTCGGCCACAAAGCTCCGCTGCCCCCAGCCTATGACGATGGCCAGCGCCGCCAGCAGCACCACCAGCATGGTCAGCGCGTTTGCCGCAAGATGACGCCCCATCATGCCCCCGTGCGGCCCAGAACCAGCGTCGCGTTGGTGCCGCCGAAGCCGAAGGAGTTCGACATGGCAACGCGAATGTCGCGCTCGCGTGCGGCATGGGGCACCAGATCGATCGGCGAGGCCACGGCGGGCTCGTCGAGATTGATGGTAGGGGGCGCCACCTGATCGCGCAGCGCCAGGGTGCAGAACACCGCCTCGACAGCTCCGGCCGCCCCCAGCAAATGCCCGATCGAGGATTTCGTGGAGCTCATGCTCGTGCGTCCCGACGCCTCGCCCAGCAGCCGCTCCACTGCGGCCAGTTCCACCGTATCAGCCATGGTCGAGGTGCCATGCGCGTTGATGTAGTCCACCTGCTCGGGTTCCAGCTCCGCCCGCTTCAGCGCCGCCACCATCGAGCGGTATCCGCCGTCGCCGTCCTCGGCGGGCGCCGTGATGTGATAGGCGTCGCCCGACATGCCGTAGCCAAGAACCTCCGCATAGATCCGGGCCCCGCGGGCCTGCGCGTGCTCCAGCGCTTCGAGTACCACCACGCCCGCACCCTCGCCCATCACAAACCCGTCACGGTCCATGTCATAGGGGCGCGAGGCGGTTTCGGGCGCATTCCCGCGCTTGGTCGAAAGCGCCTTGCAGGCGTTGAAACCGGCTATGCCCAGCTCGCAGATCGGCGCCTCGGCGCCGCCCGCGATCATCACGTCCGCATCGCCCCACTGAATGATCCGCGTCGCGTCGCCGATGGCATGCGCGCCCGTCGAACAGGCCGTGACCACCGCGTGATTGGGGCCCTTGAACCCGAAGCGGATGCTGACCTGCCCCGAGATCAGGTTGATCAGCGCGGCCGGGATGAAGAAGGGCGAAACCCGCCGCGGGCCACGGTCGCGCAGGATCAGAGCGGTGTCGGCGATGGTCGAGAGGCCGCCAATGCCGGAGCCGATCAAGACCCCGGTGCGCAGCCTCGCCTCCTCGTCCTCGGGCATCCAGTCGGCGTCGCGGATCGCCTGTTCGGCTGCCGCCATGCCGTAGAGTATGAAGTCGTCGACCTTCCGGCTCTCGCGCGGCTCCATCCAGTCGTCTGGGTTGAAGCTGCCGTCGGAGCCGTCGCCGCGCGGCACCTCGCAGGCATAGGTCGTGGCAAGATGGCTGGCATCGAAGCGGCTGATCGTGCGCGCCGCGGATTGTCCGGCGAGAAGCCGCCGCCACGTCTCCTCGACGCCGCAGGCCAGAGGGCTCACCATGCCCAGCCCCGTGATGACGACGCGCCGCATGCGATCCCCTCCGCCTGCCCTGTTCCCTGCCCGCTGCGCTGCCTGATACACAGCTTGCCGACACAGGAAAAGGGTCGCAGGGCGGCTCAGGCCGCACGGGCGCGGCTTCGCCGAGACGCGGCAGACGCGCTTGCGCCCGTTGCGTCAGCCTATCGCGTCCATGGCCGGTCTCCCTGAGCCGCGCGCGCCGCGGTCATGTCGAACCCGTCGGGCCCGACCCGCACGGCCAGCGCGCCGGTTTCGGCCAGAAGCGTCTGGTCGACGACCTCGCACTGACCAACCCGGCCCTCCGCCATTTCTGCGCCGAGGATGATGAGCGCGCCGTCGCGACAGTGTTCGGCGACGCGGCCGGCCGCCCCGCGCCCTGTCAGGTGCACGACCCGTCGCCCACCCAGATCGAAGACCAGCGCGCCGGCCTGCCGGGCAGCCTCGGCCCGGGCCGCCGCCTCCGCCGGACCCGCTCCGTCGCCATCGGCCTCGAGCCAGCTGCGGGCAACGAAGAGTTCGCCCGACGCCTTCGACAGCGCCCGTCCCTCCGGGGTCATGAAGCCGGTGAGCGTGCCGGTCCCGGCCACGAGCAGATCGGGGCGCGGCGCATTGGACCAGCCGCCGAGAGAGAGCGCGATCGCCGCGGCACCGGCCCATCGGAGCCTGCCCGGCCACGCCGCCAGCCAAAGCCCGCCCAGCGCCATCACCGGCAGCACCCAGGCCTGGGGCTGCACCACAGGCACCACCGCCCCCTCCAGCCCGGCCACCTTCTCGGCAACGAACAGGATCCAGCGCGTGCCCATCTCCATCACCCGCAGCGCCGGCTCCGCCAGCCCCAGCGGTGCCAGAACACAGGCCACCACCGCCGCGGGCATCACCACCGTGCCCATCAGCGGCACTGCAAGCAGGTTCGCGACCAGCCCGTATTCCGCGATCCGGTTGAAGTTCGCCGCGGCGACGGGGGCCGTGGCGATGCCCGCCACCGTCGAGCAGATCAGAACGCCAAGCACCGGCGCGGCCCAGCGCGGCACCCGCCGCCGCGCCTCATGGGCGTCGCGCATCGCGCCGAACACGGCGACCAGCGCCACCGTCGCCGCGAACGACATCTGGAACCCGGCCTCCAGCAGCGCCTCCGGGCGCAGCACGAGAAGGATCGTCGCGGCGATGGCCACCGATCGCAGGCTTATCGCGCGCCGGTCCAGCAACACCGCTACCAGCATGACCGCGACCATGACGAACGCCCGTTCGGTGGCGATGTTGCCGCCCGAAAGCAACAGGTAGAAACTCGCCGCTCCCAGCGCCACCACCGCGGCAATCTTCTTGGTCGGCCAGCGCAGGGCCAGCGGCGGCACAAGCGCAAGCCCGGTACGCACGAAGCCGAAGACGATACCGGTCAGAAGCCCCATGTGCAGCCCCGAGATCGCCAGGAGATGGGCGAGGTTCGAACCGCGCAGGTCGTCCAGCGTGCGCCGACCGATCCCGGATCGGTCGCCGGTCAGGATCGCCGCGGCGAAGGCACCGGGCTCGCCCGGCATCGCCGCCTGCACGGCCGCCGAGATCCGCAGCCGCAGCCGGGTGACCGCCTGCCGCAACCCGTCGGCGCGCGCCGGGTCCAGCAGCAGAACCGGCGTGCGGGTATAGCCGACCGCGCCGATCTGCTGGAACCAAGCGAGTCGCGCGAAGGAAAAGCCGCCGGGTTCCGCCGGGCCCGGCGGCGGCGACAGATGCCCCGTGAGCATCACCCGCTGGCCGGGCTCCGGCACCAGGAAGTCCTGCGCGCCATGCAGCGCGACGCGCACCCGCTCCGGGGTTCGGCCCGGCGATACCCGCTCCAGCACCACCCGGTCCAGCGTTAGCCGCGGCACGTCCGACAGCGAGCGGTCGATGCCGACGATCCGGCCTTCGATCGCCCCGTAATAGTGCCAGCCCAGCACCGGCGCGGCGACCTGATGCGTGCGCCAGCCGGCCACGCAGGCGCCCACAAGAGCCAGCGCCACCAGCCCGGCCAGCGGCTGCATCGCAAATGGCCCGCGCAGGGCGAGCCCCATCAGCAGGAGCGCGGCACTCGCGAGGCCGACCCATTCGACAGCCTGAGGCTCGCGTGGCAGCGCGAAATAGAGGCCGATACCCAAGGCCAGCGCCACGGGCACGAACGGAAAGAGCTGCCCACGTGCCGCGGCAATCTCGGCCGCAATCGCGGCGATGAGGCGCTGGGCTACCGGCCGACGGATCCGCACGGCCGCGCCGGGCTCGGGGCTCAGGCAGGCTCGGTGCACCCTTGTCGTTCCCCAGCCGATTGCCTAGACCCTGCAGCGAGGCTTGCCGGCGCATGGTTACCGAAGCGTTAACGCTGCCGGCTTCCCGCCGCTCGTCACGGAAAGATCATGTCGCAGCCCGTCGTCACACGCTTTGCCCCCTCGCCGACCGGCTACCTGCACATCGGTGGCGCCCGGACGGCACTCTTCAACTGGCTCTATGCACGCGGGCGCGGCGGGCGATTCCTGTTGCGTATCGAGGACACCGACCGCGCCCGTTCCACGGAGGTCGCCACCCAGGCCATCCTCGATGGCCTGGCCTGGCTCGGTCTGGACTGGGACGATGCGCCGATCAGCCAGTTTTCCCGCGCAGCCCGCCATGCCGAGGTGGCCGAGGCCATGCTGTCCCGGGGTGCCGCCTACAGGTGCTTCGCAAGCCCGGCGGAGATTGAGGCGTTCCGCGAAGCGGCCCGCTCGGAGGGCAGGTCGACCCTGTTCCGCAGCCCTTGGCGCGACGCCGACCCCGCCGATCACCCGGATGCGCCCCATGTCATCCGCCTGCGCGCAGCGCAGCAGGGCGTCACCCTGATCGAGGACGAGGTGCAGGCCCGAGTCGAGATCCGCAACGACCAGCTAGA
>PUNI01000083.1 GCA_003551745.1 Paracoccaceae bacterium
CGACGCGCCGCACCGGCGCCAGCATGGCCGCGTCGGCCTTCTGATAGACATAGCGGCCATGCGCCGAGCCCTTGGCCAGCGCCCCGCCGGCATAGGGCGCGGCGTTGAGCACCGCCACCCCGCGCGCCTGCGCCAGCTCGATCAGGGGGCCGGCGTTGCGGTTGACCAGCGTCCAGCGGTTGTGGGTGATCAGGCAGTCGAAATCCCAGTCGCGCAGCAGCGGCATCATCACCTCGATCCGCCCGGCGGCGAGGCCGACGGCCCGCGCCAGCCCCTCCTCCTTCATCCGCATCAACTGATCGAGCGCCCCGCCGGGTGCGGTGATCTCGGCCAGATCGGCGGCGTGCTCGGGGTCGTGCAGATGCAGGATGTCGACCCGCTCCACCGCCAGCGCAGCGAGGCTTTCCTCCAGCGAGCGGCGCGCCTGCGCCCCGTCGAAGCGCAGCGTCTCCATGTCGCGGTCGAGCTTGGTGGAGAGGATGCGCCCCTCCGGCCAGCCGCCGAGTTCGCGCACCACATGGCCGATGCGCGTCTCGGCCCGGCCGAGCCCGTAGTTGCGCGAGGTGTCGATGAAGCCGTCGGGCAGCGCCAGGATCGCCCGCACCGCGTCATGGGCGGTGTCCGCCGCGACACTGTAGCCGAAGGTGTCGGGCAGGCTGCCCAGGGGCGCCGTCCCGAACCCCAGCGCCGGCACCCGGACGCCGGTGCTGCCGATCTCCCGCATCGTGGCGTCCATGCTCGCCTCCCCTAGTCCCCTCCGAGCCCTCTCACATCCGGGCGCGCCCTGTGCTCGCGGTCAACGGCGCCCCTGCGCCCGCGCCTGCCGCCACCCCGTCAGGTCCTGCAGACGAGGCGCCGGGTCACGTAGAACGGCTCCACCGGCCCGAGCACGACCTCAGCGGCGACCGGCCCGGCGGCGGCGAGGAAGCGCGGATCGATGTGCGAGTTCTCGTGGTCCCACACCGATTCCCAAACGCCATGCATGAGGTAGGCGCGCAGCTCCCCGTCGGGATGCGCGTTGCGCAGGATCTCGGTGCTCACCGCCTTGCGATAGTCGCGATTGTCGCGGCTACCGGGCTTGCCGATCGCGGCGGGATCGTCCTGCGGCTCGAAGGTCTGCTGCGCCACCTTCAGCAGGTCGACGATAGCGGGTTCAACCGCCGCATGGGCGGCGTCGCGCACCATGACGTGGTTGGCCACGGTCACATAATCGCGCTCCGGTGTCTCAACCGGATGGCGATGGAAAGCCGCGATGCCATCGCGCGCCGTAAAAATGCTGTCGCGGTCGCCGGCGGCCACGGTCTGATAGACGCCGCGATAGGCCAGAAGCTCCGGCGCCTGCGCCGAAGGCCCGGCATGCAGAAGCGGCGCGATCCCGGCATGGAACGCTACCTCGAGATCCGCGGCCGCAGCAGTGTTGGCATCCGCGAAGCGCACGAAAAGGCTGAAGAAATAGGGCTGTGTGCCGGCCGCCACCCCGTCC
Organism: Paracoccaceae bacterium; assembly: GCA_003551745.1. Classification (GTDB taxonomy): domain Bacteria; phylum Pseudomonadota; class Alphaproteobacteria; order Rhodobacterales; family Rhodobacteraceae; genus Rhodobaculum. The sequence goes on from PUNI01000083.1 coordinate 1,484, forward strand.
AGATAGGCCGTCGCCAGCACGCCCTTGTAGGCATCGGGGTAGTTCTTCACCATGGTTGAGTCGCCGCTCATCTGCTTCAGAGCAAGATGGCAGAAGCCGGGCTGGGCCCGGAGCCGCTCAGCCAGCGCGTCGATCGCGGCCAGAAACTCGTCATGCCGGCCCTGCCCCAGGCGCAGTTCGGCGTAAAGTGTGACGGGCCCGTCGAGGCCCTTGAGGCCATCGGATCCCCACGGGGCGGCGCCCTCGACCATGCGCAGGAAGGGAGTGGGTTTCGAGACCTGCGTGATGCCGCTCACTAGCGCCTTTCCTTTCCGACCTGCACACGCTCCAGGCGCGCCGAAAGCCCCGGCGCCTCGTTCAGGATGCCGGCGGTCTTCAGGCCGGTTCGGCCTCGCGCCGGTCGAGCGAGACGGCGATCAGCGAGATGCCGTTGGAGATCAGCTCGACGGCGAGAAGGATGCCGAGCACCACCGCGGCCGACCAGGGGAAGTTGGTGAAGATCATCACCGCGAGCACGATCGACACCGCACCCGAGAGGAAGAGCAGCCCGCGCGCCCCCGCCGCCAGCGGGGTGAAGGCGATGATGAGCCGGAAGACGCCCAGCACCATCAGCAGCACCGCCACCAGGAACGTCAGCTGGATGACGCCCGAGAGCGGATGGAAGACGAGGCTGATCCCGAACAGGGTGATGACCACCCCCATCAGGATCACCCAGAGCCGGGCGCCCCAGCCCTGGTCCTGGAAGGCGGAGAAAAGGGTGAGGATGCCCACCACGAGGAACAGGTAGCCGACCAGCAGTTCGGCCGTGATCGTCGCGGCAAGCGGATTGAACAGCGCGAAAATGCCGGCCGCGACCGACAGGATCCCGACGATGAGCCACAGCATCCAGTTGTTCATGGCAAAAGCCCCGTTCCAGGTTTCATGGGCAGCGGGCCGACGGCACGCCACGTTCGCAGCCGAGTAATGCCGGCGGCGCTCCTCCTCGCGATCCTGTTACTCCCGCGGCGCTGCCTGCGCAAGAACTTCGGCGCGGCGCGCCTTGCGTTGCGCGGACCACGGCGCGGCGTTCACCTGTGCGCCGGGTCAGGATCGGGCATCATGACGAAGATCAGCACCGCGAGGATCGACATGTAGAACCGGAAGGCCGCCTGCTGGCCGTTCCAGACCTCCGACTGCCACATCAGGAACCACTCGCCGCCCACCGCCATGAAGCCCACGAACCAGACCAGAAAGCCGAAGGTCGCGCCGACGACGGCAATGTCCTTGCGGCTCTGGAACTCGGCCGCGGGGGCGTGGCGGGCCGCAAAGAGCCGCAGTCCGCCCCAGACGAGGAAGACGCAGGTGAGCCCCTCGCCGAGGATCACGCCCCAATAGCCGACATGCCACATCCAGGGCGTGGTGATCGCCCGGTACATCGCCCGGTTGCCTTCGAAGGTGGTGTCCATGCTCATCACATGGCGCACGAACTGGAAGTTCGAATCGTAGTCGGTGATGTTGGTGAAGGTGACGAGGAAGGCGAAGAGGCCGAGGCCGAGCAGCATCACGACCTTGCACAGGCGCACGAGCATGAGGGTCTCCCTGCTGACGGGCCGGGGACAGGGCGCCGGTCGTGGCGGCGGTGGTCTCGGTCCCCGGGCCCTGTGGATGGGCCGCGAGCGTCGCCCAGGCAGGCCGCGGAGGCAAGCCACGCGGCCGACGGGCCGGTGCGGCATGTGGTGCCCGTGTCACGGAACCCCGGGAGACCGGGCCGGCGCGCCGGGCTCGTGGCCGCCGGTGCGCAGGGGGTCGGGCAGCAGGCGCAGCAGGGCCCAGCCGGCCAGCGCCCCGATGAAGACCGGCACGGCGAGCGCGCCACCCAGAACGAAGAGCATCACCAGCCCAGCCACCAGCGGGCGGGTCATGCCCACCGCGGCCGCGGCGGCCATGCCGGCGGCGACGCCGAGGACCGGGTCGATCCCCGGCAGCAGGAAGAGCGTCGCCGCCCCCATGGCGCCGCCCACGAAGCACATGGGAAAGATCACCCCGCCCAGCCAGCCCGCGGCGACGCAGACCGCGCAGGCCAGCGCCTTGGCCAGCGCCAGCAGGACCAGCCGCAGCGGGCCTTCCTCGGCGCCGATGCGCAGCATCTCCTCCAGTTCGGAATGGCCGGAGAAGAGCACCAGCGGTGCGGCCATCCCGAGAACCCCCAGCACCGCGCCGCCCGCCACCGGCCGCCAGAAGGGCGCCGTGGCCGAACGTTCCAGCAGACCCGCCGTGCCTGCCCGCAGCCAGAGGAAGAGACCGCCCGCCAGCGCCCCCGCCGCCGCCGGGAGGAGCGCCACCAGCGCGTCGAGGGCGCCGGCCTCGGCGGTCAGCCGCGGCAACTGCATCAGCGCCAGGACGCCCGGGCGCAGCCCGTCGGCCACCGCCAGGAAGGCCGCGAAGCCGGCGAGGCCCGCGGCGAAGAGGACGGGCCTGGGCAGGCGGTCCTCGGCCTCGGCGTGGACCGGGCCGCCCGCCGGCGAGGCATAGACGCCCGCCAGCGCGCCCGACACGCCCGCCCCGGCCAGCGCCCGCCGCTCGGCCGCGGTCCGGCCCAGGCGCCGGGCGACGACGGCCGAGAGCTGCGCGGCCACGGCCACGATGCCGGCCTCGGGGCCGATCGCCCCGCCGAATCCCACCGCGATGATGGCGCCGAGCGCGACCCAGAAGGTCTGGCGCAGGCGCAGATGCTCGGGGCTCTGGGCGGCGGCGATCTGGGCCTCGAGCCCCGGCGCGGGGGCCTGCAGCCGGGTCCAGCCGATCAGCGCGCCGCCCGAGAGCGTCACGACGAGGATCATCCAGCGGGCCTCGCCGACCCGCGACCAGAGCTGCTCCTGCAGGGCGATCATCGTCAGGTAGCACAGCGCCGCCGCCGCGCCGGTGGCCGCGCCGAGGGCGATGGCCTGCAAGGGCAGGCCGAGGCCTGCGCGCCGCCGCGGCGTATGCGCTGGCGCCGGCCGCGTCCTGCGCGGCGACGCCGATCGGGGCGGCGGCGCAGGCGCGCTCATGGCCCCACGCTCATGGCCCCAAGTGGCGGGCGCGGCAGCCGCGCCTCAGTGCTGGCGCACCTTCTCCACCGCCTGGGTGAAGACATACATCGGCAGCAGGATCGAGGCGATCAGGCTGCCCAGCCACACCAGCAGCGTCGCGGCCAGCCAGTTGGAGATGCCGCCGATCTGCATGCCGGTGGTGACCATCTCGGTCACGAACAGCCCGATGAAGATCGTCACAAGCGCGATCCCGCCCATCAGCTGCGGGAAGTTCTTGAGGGCGATCTTGGTGATGAGCGGGCCGAGCACGGTCTGGACCAGCGAGAAGATCGCCACCGCGACGATGAAGGAGAGCGCGTCGATCGAGAACCCCGGCAGCAGGAGCGCTGCGATGAGCAACCCGATCGCATTGGCGACGAGGTAGACGGCCGTGGAGATCAGGAAGCGAATCATTGCGGGGACCCTGTAACCTTGGAAGCGGCTGGCGGCAGCGATAGAGCAGCCGGCCCGCCGTTTCAACTCTCCGTGAGGCCGCGGCAGCAGGCACACGGGCGCGGCCGTTGCGGATGGAGCCGGTTTTGCCCTTGGTGCCGGCGGGCAAGCCGGTCAGGATACAGCCGGACAGGACACCGGATGGACGCTGCCCATGCCCCTCGCGGACGTCGCGCTCGGCACCATCATCGTCATGGGCGCGATTGCGCTGGCGGCGCTGGTCCCGGCGCTGCTGCGGCTGGCGATCCTGCCGGCGGTGGTGCTGGAGCTTCTGTTCGGGGTGGTGATCGGGCCGCAGGGCCTCGGGCTGGTGGCGCCCAACCCCCTGCTCGACACCCTGTCGGAATTCGGCCTGGCGGTGCTCTTCCTGATCGCGGGGCTGGAGATCAACCCGGCCCAGCTGCGCGGCACCCCGACACGCCTCGCGCTCCAGGGCTGGGCGGCCTCGCTCGGGCTGGCACTGGCGCTGGCCTTTGCGGGCCAGGCGCTGGGGCTGTTTCCGGCCGCCGGCTTCGTGGCCATCGCCATCGCCACCACGGCGATCGGCACGCTGATGCCGATCCTGAAGGACCAGGGCCTGCTCGGCCCGCCCTATGGCCCGCATGTGCTGGCCTGTGGCACGGCGGGCGAGGCCCTGCCCCTCGCGGCGCTGTCGCTGATCCTCGCCGGCGCCGCCGGTTTCGGCACGCAGGGCCTGATCCTGGTGGGCTTCGCGCTGGTCTCCTTCACGGTCATCGCGCTTGCCGGCCGGGTGAAGGAGCTGCCGATGCCGGGCATCCTGCGCGCCACCATGTCGAGCGCCAGCCAGTTCCCGGTCCGCCTGTCGCTGTTCCTTGCGGTGGCCTTCGCGCTGATCGGGACGCGCTTCGAGCTCGACCTGATCCTCGGGGCCTTCGTCGCCGGGGCCGTGATGCGGGCCCTGCTGCCCGAGGATCTGCATGACGATCTGATGACTCGGCTGTCGGCGGTGGGCTACGGCTTGCTGATCCCGATCTTCTTCGTCACCTCGGGCATGAAGCTGGATGTGGCGGCGCTGGCCGCCTCACCGGCGGCGGTCGCGCTGGTGCCGGTCTTCGTCGTTCTGATGCTGGTGGTGCGGGGGGCGCCGGTGCTCTGGCTGCACCGCGCCCATCTGTCGCTGCGCGCGCGGCTGGGGCTGGGGCTGCATTGCGGCACGCAGCTGCCGCTGGTGGTGGCGGTGACCGCGCTGGCCGTGGAGCGCGGGGTGATGCCGGGCTGGTGCGCCGCGGCACTGGTCACCGCCGCCGTGGTGACGGTGATCCTGTTTCCGGCCCTCGCGAGCCTGGTCCTGCGCGGGGCGGGAGCGCAGGTGCCGGACCGCCGCGCCTGACCCGGGCGCCTGACAAGCCGCCTGATTGGGACGCCTGACACGGGCGACGGGGAAGGCTGGCCGATGGCGCCCGGCCCGCGCAGAGCGGCGCAGGCATCGAACGGAAGCGCGGGGGCAGCGATGGCGGAACGGAGTTTGGGGCGGACGCTGGGAAGCCTGGTTCTGGCGCTGCTGAACGCGACGCTCCTGCTGGCGGTGCTGTGCCTGTGGCTGGCCTGGGGGGCGCTGTCGGCGGCAGAACGGGCCTCGGGCCAGATCCTGCAGGCCGCCGAGACGGTGCTGCCCCTGCGCGACGACATCGCCGGGCTGCGCGCAGAGCTGGCCGCGACCCGTGTGGAGATTGCCGCCCTCGGCGCGGGCGCTGCGGCTGAGGGCGCCGGCCCGGCGGGGCTGCAGGCGCAGTTCGGCCGGCTGGAGGCCGGGGTCGCCGGGCTGACGGAGGCCGTCGGCGCGCTGGCGCCGGAGAACCCCGAGGCGCTGATCGAGCAGGCCGTCGCCGCGGCCTTCGCGGGCTTCGGCGGCGGGCTGGCGGCCGGCCTCGCGGCCCTGCGGCGCGACCGCGCGCCGGCCGGTGCGCCCTGAGCGGCGCTAGAGCAGCGGCGCGAAGAGCCGGGCCACCGGTGCACCATAGCGGATCCGGGCCGGCTGCTCGGCGAGCCGGCGCTCCAGCCGCGTGGCCTTGGTGAAGTCGCGCGCGAGGAAGGCTTCGACCGATGCGGCGAAGCCTTCATCGAAGCCGATGGCCATGGTCTCGAAGTTCAGGCGGAAGGAGCGGTTGTCGAGATTGGCGGTGCCGATGGCCGCGAAGGCGTCGTCGACCAGCACCACCTTCTGGTGCAGGAACCCCTCCTGATAGCGCCAGATCTCCACGCCGGCCTCGGCCAGTTCGTCGAAGCAGTCGAAGGCGGCATACCAGGGCAGGTAGTGGTCGATCATCTCGGGCAGCAGCAGGCGCACCTCGCGGCCCGCCAGCGCGGCGTGCTTCAGCGCGGTGAGCACGGTGGGGTCGGGCACGCAATAGGGCGAGGCGATCCACACCCGGTGTTGCGCCGCGGCGATGGCGCTGAAGAAGAAGAGCGTGCCGGTCTCGTCGCTGTCGGCGGGACCCGCGGGCACCAGCAGCGCCGTCATGTCGGCCGGGTCGAGCGGCGCGTCCCAGACCAGCTGGTCGAGGATCAGCTCGCCCTCCGCCCAGTGCCAGTCTTCCACGAAGGACAGTTGCAGCTGCGACACCACCGGTCCGCGCAGCTCGACATGGGTATCGCGCCAGGGGCCGAAGACCGGGCTGCGGCCCATGTATTCGTCGCCCACGTTGAGCCCGCCGGTGAAGCCGATGCGGCCGTCCACCACCACCGTCTTGCGGTGGTTGCGGTAGTTCATCTGCAGCCTCTGCCGGGGCCGGCGCTGGCGGCGCGGATCGGCCACCCGGCCCCCGGCCGCGCGCAGCCCGTCGACATAGGCGCGGGGCAGCGACTTGCTGCCCACCGCATCGGTCATGAAACGCACGGCGACCCCGCGCGCGGCCGCCGCCGTCAGCCGCGCGTGCAGCGCGCGGCCGAGGTCGTCGTCATGGACGATGAAGAACTGCACCAGCACATAGCGCTCGGCGGCGTCGATGGCGGCGAAGATGGCATCGAAGGCGGCCTGCCCGTCGATCAGGGGCACCAGGGCATTGCCGCGCAGCGCGGGCATGTGGGCCAGCTTCTCGAAGGGCGTGGGGTCGATGCGCGGCGGCGTGTCCGGGCGCAGGGCGGCCTCGAAGCGGCGCACCCCCTCGACGACCTGCGCGCTGCTCTGGCGCGCGATCACGTAGCCGCGATAGCGGTGATGACCCAGGAAGAGATAGGGAAGCAGGGCGAAGTAGGGGGCCGAGAGCAGGAACACCACCCAGGCGACCGCCCCCTGCGGCGTGCGCGCCGAGACCACGGCCCGCCACGCGCAATAGACCGCGCAGGCATGAAGCGTGGCAAGAAAGGCGGCACTGCCGGCGATCAGCATCGACCCCTCCGCAGGGCTGGTTTCGGCTCGCGCGCTTATACGGCATTGCCCGGCCGGTGCCACCCCGCGCCCGCCGCGCGCCAAGCCCGAGGTTGACCGCGCGGGCGTTTGGCCGCAGCTTCGCGCTGTCCGCCGCCGGCCGATCGGAGAGCCCGTGAAGAATGCTCCGTTCCTGAACCTCGTGCTGGCCGTGGTGGTCGTCATCGCGGTGGGCTGGCTGCTGGTGGTGGGACGGTCGATCCTGCTGCCGATCGTGATGGCGGTGATCTCGGTCTACATCATGGTCTCGATGGTCGAGGCGCTGGCGCGCCTGCCCGGGCTGCGCCACCTGCCCGCCTTCGTGCTGAAGATCCTCGTGCTGGCGGGCTTCGTCGTCACCTTCATGGCGCTGGCCTTCGTGCTGACCGCGACGGTGCGCGAGATCATCGCGGTGGCGCCCATCTACGAGGCCAATCTGATCGCCCTCGCCGAAAGCATCGCCGACCGGTTCGGGCTGGAGGTGCAGACCCTGTGGGCCAGCGTCCTCGACGCCACATTCCAGCGGATCGACCTGCAGGCGGTGGCGCTGGCCGCGCTCGGCGGCTTCGCCTCCGTGGGTTTCACGGTCTTCCTGGTGGTCATCTACGCCGGCTTCCTGCTGGCCGAGCGCGGCAACTTCCCGCAGAAGATCTCGGCGGCACTGACCGATGAGGCGAGCGCGGCCAAGGCGCTGAAGGTGGTCACCGACATCAACGTGCAGATCCGGCAGTATCTGGCGGTGAAGACTCTGATCAACCTGATCCTCGGGGTGATCTCCTTCACCATCCTGCGGCTGCTGGGCGTGGATTTCGCGCTGTTCTGGGCCATTGTCATCGCGCTTCTGAACTACATCCCCTATGTC
>PUNI01000529.1 GCA_003551745.1 Paracoccaceae bacterium
GCACCTCGTTGCGACAGCGGCCGAGCCGCGACAGGCCGTATTTCGCCCCGGCCAGGCCGGGTTCGAGGAAGATCGCCCGGTGCAGCGGCATCAGCCGATCCTGGTAGTCGAGAGCGGTCGCGTAGTCGCCGGCCAGCGTCGCCTCCTGGAAGGCCGCGCAGAGCTTCGGCGCCACGTTCGCCGTCACCGAGATGCAGCCGCGCCCGCCATGGGCGTTGAAGGCGAGCGCGGTGCCATCCTCGCCCGACAGCTGCAGGAACTCCGGGCCGCAGGCCAGGCGCTGCAGCGGCACCCGGGCGAGATCGGCGGTGGCGTCTTTCACCCCGATGATGCGCGGCAGTCGGGCCAGTTCGCCCATGGTCGCGGGGCTCATGTCGACCGCCGAGCGGCCGGGGATGTTGTAGATGATGATCGGCAGGCTGCAGCAGTCGTGCAGCGCGCGGAAATGGGCGATCATCCCGGCCTGGGTGGGCTTGTTGTAATAAGGGGTGACCACCAGTGCGGCATCGGCGCCCACGCGCTCGGCATGTTGCATGAAACGCACCGCCTCGGTGGTGTTGTTCGAGCCCGCACCCGCGATCACCGGCAGCCGTCCGGCCGCGGCGCGCACCACCTCCTCGATCACCTGCTCGTGCTCCTCGTGGCTCAGCGTCGGGCTCTCGCCGGTGGTGCCCACCGGCACCAGCCCGTGGCTGCCCTCGGCCACATGCCAGTCCACCAGCGCGTGCAGCGCATCGAGATCGACCGCGCCGTCGCGGAACGGCGTGACGAGGGCGGGGATCGAGCCCTTGAACATGGCGATGGTCCTCCTCCGGTGGGCATCTGCCCGGCGCCGCGGCTGTCGAAATCGTGTTTTGCGGCGGCTGAGCGCGCGGTTAGACATCCACACTTGAATGATCAAGCCGAAAGCCCGTCCGATGCCGCGCCGCGTTGCCCTCGCCCTTGCTGTGCTGATCGCGCCGCTGGCGCCGGTGACCGGCCTGGCGCAGAGTGCGGCGCAGGCGGCCTCGCCGGTCGCACCGCTGGTCAGCCCACGGGCTCCGCTGCGCGCCGATGGCGTGACGGGCCGCGCGCTGGCCGCGGGTCGGGCGGGCGACTGGGCCCGGGCCCGGGCGCTTGCCGAACCGGCCGGGCCGGTGGCGGTGGCGCTGGTGGAGTGGCACCGGTTGCGCGCAGGCGAGGGCGACTGGCGCGACATCGCCCGCTTTGCCGCCGCCCAGCCCGACTGGCCCGGTGTCGCGGGCCTGCGCAACCGCGGCGAGGCCAGCCTCTCGGAACGCTACCCGGGCGCCGAAGCCGTCATCGGCTATTTCGAGGGCCGCGCCCCGGCCACCGGCGACGGCGCCGTGACGCTGGTGCGCGCTCTGGTCGAGGCCGGGCGGGACTCGGAGGCCGAGGCCGTGGCGGTGCGGGCCTGGCGCGAGCTTGCGCTGTCGGAAGGCCAGGAGGCCGCGCTGATCGCCCGTTTCGGCGCGGCGCTGGATGGCCACCACGCCGAGCGGCTGGACATGCTGCTGTGGCAGGGCGCGCGCGCCGGGGCCGGGCGGCAGGCGGCGCGAATGGGGGCCGGGCATCGGGCGCTCGCCGCGGCGCGGCTGGCGCTGCGGGCGCGCGAGGATGGCGTGAACGGGCTGATCAACGCCGTGCCGGCGGCCCTCGCCGACGACCCGGGGCTCGCCTTCGAACGCTTCGACTGGCGCATGAACCGTCGCCTGCACGACACCGCAGGCGATCTTATTCTCGAGCGCTCCGAGGCCGGCACGCTGGGCCGGCCCGAGGCCTGGGCGCGGGGCCGGGCGTTCCTCGCCCGCCAGGCGCTGGCCGCGGGGGACGCGCGGCGGGCGTATCGCCTCGCCGCGGGCCACGGGCTCGACGACGGCGCTTCCTTTGCCGATCTGGAGTGGTTTGCCGGCTGGGTCGCGCTGCGCTGGCTCGACGACCCGGCCACCGCGCTGCGGCATTTCCAGCGGCTGCGGGTGCGGGTCGGCTCGCCGATCAGCCTCGGGCGCGCCGGCTACTGGGAGGGCCGGGCGCATGAAGCGATGGGCGATACCGAGGCGGCGCGCCTTGCCTATGCATTCGCCGCCGAACACCAGACCGCGTTCTACGGCCTGCTCGCCGCCGAGCGCATCGGCTTGCCGATGGACCCGGTTCTCGCCGGCGAGCCACCGCGCGCCGCAGCACGCGATCTGGCCGGCACCCCGCTTCTGCAGGCCGCGCTCCTGCTGCGCGGCGCCGGCGAGTGGCATGCGGCGCGGTCGTTCCTGCTGGCGCTGGCCCGGCAGCTCGACGGGCCCGGGTTGGCCGCCCTCGGCGAGGTGACGCTCGCGCTCGGCGAGCCGAACTGGGCGGTGAATGTCTCGAAGCTTGCCGCCACCCGCGAAGAGGTGCTGGTGCGGGCGGGCTTCCCGCTGACCTCGCTCGGCGAGGCCGACCTGCCCGCCCCGAGCGACCTGACGCTGGCGATCGCGCGCCGCGAGAGCGAGTTCGACCCGGCCGTGGTCAGCCCCGCCAACGCCCGCGGCCTGATGCAGGTGTTGCCCGGCACTGGCGAGATGATGGCGCGCCGGCTCGGTATCGGCTTTCAGGAGTCGCGCCTGACCACCGACCCGGAGTTCAACGCGCGCCTCGGTGCGGCCTATCTGGCGCAGCTGATCGACGAGTTCGGGCCGGCGCTGACGCTGGTGACGGCGGGCTACAACGCCGGGCCAGGACGCCCGCGCAACTGGGTGCGCGATCTGGGCGACCCGCGGCGCATGGACCGGGACGCGCTGGTCGACTGGATCGAACGCGTGCCCTTCGCCGAGACCCGCAACTATATCATGCGGGTGGCGGAATCGCTCTATGTCTACCGCGCGCGGCTCAATGGCGGCCCGGTGGAGATCCGGCTCTACGACGATCTTCGGGGCCGGTGACCGGCGCAGCCACCTGCCGCGTGCGCCACAGGGTGAAGAGGCCCGCTGCCACCACCACCGCCGCGCCGATCACCACGTTGGGCGCCAGCGTCTCGCCGAAGAGCGTGACGCCGAGCGCCGTCGCCCAGACCAGCTGCAGATAGGCGAAGGGCTGCACGGCGCTCGCCTCGGCGACCTCGTAGGCCCGGATCAGCAGCCAGTGCCCGAGGACCGCCGTCATGCACAGCACCCCCATCCAGCCCCAGTCGCGCGGCGCCAGCGGCTCCCAGAACCAGATCCCGACCAGGGTCATCGTCATCGCGCCGGCGGTCCCGGTCCAGAAGAAGCTGACAGCGGCGCTGTCCGCGCGGGCGGCAAAGCGGGTCAGCAGCGCGTAGAGGGCAAAGCCCGCCGCCGCGGCCAGAGGCACGAGCGCCGCGGGCTGGAACACCCGCAGGCCCGGCTGCAGGATGATCAGGATGCCGACGAAGCCGACCGCGATCGCCGTCCAGCGCCGCCAGCCCACCCGCTCGCCCAGCACCGGGCCGGAGAGCGCGGCCACGATCAGCGGATAGGCGGCGAAGATCGCATGGGTCTCGCCGAGGCCGAGAAGCACGAAGGCCAGCACCATCAGGCAGACCTCCAGCGCCAGCAGCACGCCGCGGCCGATCTGCAGCAGCGGCTGTCGGGTGGCCGCGGCCGCACGGATGCCGCCCGCCTGTCTTGCGGCCAGGGCGATCACGAAGGCGGCGAAGAACCAGTAGCGGATCATCACCACCATCAGCACGTTGTACTCGGCCGCCAGATACCGCGAGATCGCGTCCTGGCTGGCGAAGACGACCGTGGTGGCGACCATCAGCCAGATGCCGAGCCGGGTGTTCTGCGCGGTCATGGCAGCCGCCCGGCGCTCATGTGCCGCTTGCCGCCGAAACCCGGGCGACGCTCCACCGCGAAACCTGCCGCGGCAAGCGCGCGGCGCACCGCGCCCGCGGCGCTGTAGGTGGCAAAGCTGCCGCCCCGCGCGGTGTGGCGCGCGACCTCGGCCAGCAGCGCGGGTTCCCACAGTTCGGGGTTCTTCGCGGGCGCGAAGCCGTCGAGGAACCAGGCATCGGCGCGGCCTTCCCAGCCGGGCAGCGTGGCGCGGGCATCGCCCTCGATCACCTCGACCGACAGGCCCGGCAGATCGAACCGCCGCGCGCCGCCGGCCCAGGCGTCCAGGAAGGGCCCGGCGACTGCCGCCGCCCCGGGGAAAGCCGCCAGCGCCCGGGCGATCACCTCGGCGGGCAGCGGATGCGCCTCGAAGCTCGTGAACCGCAGCGGGCCGTCGCAGCCGGCATCGCCCCAGGCCAGCCAGGCGGCCAGCATGTTTAGCCCCGTGCCGAAGCCAAGCTCGGCGATGTGGAAACCGGGCCGGAACCGGGCCGGCAGGCCGTTGCCGGCCAGAAACACGTGCCGCGCCTCGGCCAGCCCGTCACTCAGCGCGTAGTACGGGTCGCCGTAGCGTCGCGACACCGGGACCGTGCCGGCCTGCCAGTCGATCCCGGCCTCCCGCTGGTCCATCCCGCGCCCTTGCCCTAGACCGCAACCGCGGCGGACGATGGGCAGGGGTGCGGGGAATGTCGAGGGCCGAGGTCACGGTGATGGGGGCAGGCGTCTTCGGCCTCGCCGCGGCCTTCGCCTGCGCGCGGCGCGGCGCCCGGGTGCGGGTGCTGGACCGTCGCGGGATCGGCGCCGGGGCGAGCGGCGGCCTGGTCGGCGCGCTCGCGCCCCATGCGCCGGAGGGCTGGAACGAGGCCAAGGCGTTTCAGTTGGAAAGCCTGGTGATGGCCGAAGGCTGGTGGGCCGAGGTGGCGGCGATCTCCGGCGCGGACCCCGGCTACGGGCGCATCGGACGTGTGCAACCCCTCGCCGATGCCGCCGCGGTGGTCCGGGCGCGGCAGCGCGGGGCGGAGGCGGCAGCGCGCTGGGGCCGCGACTGGCTGTGGCAGGTGCTCCCGGCGGCCGAGGCGCCCGGGCTCGCCGTCGCAAGCCCGTCGGGGTTCGCCGTGCATGACACGCTCACCGCGCGCCTGGAGCCGCGCCGCGCCGTCGCTGCGCTGGCGATGGCGGTGGCGGCGCTGGGCGGCCAAGTGGAGACGGGCGACACGGCCCCAGAGCGCGGTGCGGTGATCTGGGCGACCGGCTGGGAGGGGCTCGCCGCACTCGGCATCGGCGGGCCGGAGAAGGGGCAGGCGCTGCGGCTGGCCACCGACGCCGGCGCGGCACCGCTGGTCATGGCGCCGGGCCTCTTCCTCGTGCCCCATGCCGATGGCAGCGTCGCCCTCGGCTCAACCGCCGAGCGCAAATTCGACGATCCGGCGAGCACTGACGGGCAGCTCGACGCGGTGCTGGCGCGGGCCATAGCCCTCTGCCCCGCGCTGGCCGGAGCGGCGGTGCTGGAGCGCTGGTCCGGGCTGAGGCCACGGGCGGCGAGCCGGGCGGCCTTGCTGGGTGCCTGGCCCGGTCGACCCGGCCATTACCTCGCGAATGGCGGATTCAAGATCGGCTTCGGGCTCGCCCCGCTGGCCGGCGAGCGCCTCGCAGAGCTCGTGCTGCACGGCCACGATCGCATTCCGGCGGCCTTCGACCCCTCGGTGCTGCTGGCTCGGGAGGATTGGAAAAGGTAAAACTGACGCACCGCAAAAGCCATCCGAACCCGCAATCCGGTTCGAAAGTGGAAAGCCCCTTAGGCAGCCTCGCTGCGGGCCCGCTGCCGCTGTTCCAGCGCGACGCGGCGCAGATCGCCCATCAGCTCCTGCAGGAGTTTCTGAGCGCCCTCGTCCAGCAGCCGACCCTCGGCGTCGAACTGCCTGGCCGAGTCGGCCAGCATCACCTCGGGACCGGGCAGCACGCGGGGCCGGAAGGCGTTGAGGGCAAGCCGCAGCGAGAACTGCGAGCGCTCGCCGCCGGCGCGCCCGGCCGCAGCGGACAGGAGCGCCACCGGCTTGTCGCGCCAGACCCCGCCCTTGACCCGGCTGACCCAGTCGAGCGCGTTCTTCATCACGCCCGACAGCGCCTTGTTGTATTCCGGGCAGGCGATCACCACGGCATCGGCGTCGCGGATCTCATCGCCGAGCCGCTGCACCTCGGCCGGAACGCCGTGGGCTTCCTCCAGATCGCCGTCGTAGAGCGGCAGGCGCAGATCGCCCTCGATGAACCGGGCCGTGCCGAAATGGGGCGCCGCCGCGCGCATCAGCTTGCGATTGGTCGACTCGCGCCGCAGCGACCCGCAGAGCCCGAGAAGCGTGAGATCGGACATGTCGCCTCCTTTCCTCGTCCTGTTTGCAGATAGGACGCTGCGCCGCGGCGCCAAGCCGCAGCTTGCCCCTGCGATCCCGCTGGCGCAGGGTGCCGGCGCAGACAAGGGAGAACACGATGCGGCATGGCGGACGGATCCTGACCGACCAACTGCGGATCCAGGGTGTGGAGCGGGTATTCTCGGTTCCGGGCGAGAGCTTCCTCGCCGCGCTCGACGGGCTTTACGGCAGCGGGATCCGTAACATCGTCTGCCGCCACGAAGGGGGCGCGGCGATGATGGCGGAAGCCACCGCCAAGCTTACCGGCCGGCCCGGCGTGGCCTTCGTCACCCGCGGGCCGGGGGCGACCAACGCCTCGGCCGGGATCCATGTCGCGCGGCAGGATTCGACGCCGATGATCCTCTTCGTCGGCCAGATCGAGCGCGGGCATCGCGACCGCGAGGCATTCCAGGAGGTGAACTACCGCGCCTTCTTCTCGCCGATCGCGAAATGGGCCGCGGAGATCGACCAGACCGACCGCATCCCCGAATATGTCAGCCGCGCCTTCCATGTGGCGACCTCGGGCCGACCCGGCCCGGTGGTGCTGGCGCTGCCCGAAGACATGCTGTCGGCCCATGCCGAGGTGCCCGACATTCCCGCACCCGCGCCGCAGCCCGCCTCGGTCTGCGGCGAGCAGATCGACGCGCTGCTGGCGCCGCTCTGCCGCGCGGAGCGGCCGCTGGTGATCGCGGGCGGTTCGGTCTGGTCGGCGCAGGCGGCGCGCGATCTCGCCACCTTCGCCGAGACGTTCGACCTGCCGGTGGCGGTGACCTTCCGCCGCCACGACCGGATCGACAACCGCCATTCCCACTATGCCGGCATGGCGGGCGTGGGCATGAACCCCAAGCTTGCCGCTCGGCTGCGCGAGGCCGACTGCCTGCTGATCCTCGGCGCACGCTTCGGGGATACCGCGACCGACGGCTACACGCTGGTCGACCCGGCCGCGCCAGGCAAGACGATCCTGCATGTCCACTCCGACCCCGACGAGCTGGGCCGGGTGTGGCGGCCCGATGTGGCGGTCTGTGCGCCGGCCGTCGATGTGCTGGCCAGGCTTGCCCGACGGGAGGCGCCGGAGCGGCCCGACTGGTCGGCCTGGAGCCGGGCGGCGCGCGCCGACCACGACGCCTGGATGCGTCCGAAGGAAAGCCCCGGCGCGGTCAAGCTCGAGCAGGTGATCGGCTGGCTCAACGACAGGCTGCCCGACGACGCCCTCGTCACCAATGGCGCCGGCAACTATGCCGCCTTCCTGCACCGCTATCTGCGGGCGCGCGGGTTTCCCGGCCATCTGGCGCCCACCTCGGGCAGCATGGGCTACGGCCTGCCCGCCGCGATCGCGGCCAAGCTGACCTGCCCGGATCGCGAGGTGGTCTGCTTCGCCGGCGACGGATGCTTCCAGATGACGCTCAACGAGCTGGCCACGGCGGCGCAGGAGCGGCTGCCGCTGGTCGTGGTGGTGTGCAACAACCGCAGCTACGGGACCATCAGAATGCACCAGGAGCGCACCTATCCGGCCCGCGTCAGCGGGACCGAATTGCACAATCCCGACTTCCCGGCGCTGGCCCGGGCCTATGGCGGGTATGGCGAGCGGGTCGAGCGCACCGAGGATTTCCCGGCCGCCTATGGCCGGGCCCGCGCGGCCGGAACGCTGGCGGTGATCGATCTGGCGCTGGAGACCGAGGCGCTGGCGCCGGGCCAGACCCTGGCCGAGGCCCGTGCGCAAGGAGAGGCGGCGCTCACAGGATGAGCGCCAGCGCCAGCGGCGCGAGCAGCGCCGTCAGCACCGCGTTGAGCCCCATGCCGAGCCCGGCGAAGGCGCCGGCCTGCGGGTTAACCTGAAGCGCCCGCGCAGTGCCGAGCCCATGGGCCGCCACCCCCACGGAAAGGCCCCGCGCCCGCCAGTCGCGCACCCCCAGACTGTTCAGCAGCGGGGTCGCCACCACCGCCCCGATCAGCCCGGTGATGAGCACCAGAACCGCCGTCAGCGTCGGCGAGCCGCCCAGCGTGTCGGCGATGCCGATGGCGACCGGCGCGGTCGTGGATTTCGGCGCCAGCGCGATCAGCGTCTCGCGGCTTACACCGAGGGCCAGCGCGATCCCCAGCGCGGTGGCGATGGCGGTCAGCGAGCCTACCAGCACCGCCGCCAGCACCGGCAGCCAGACGCGACGCAGCTGGGCGAGATTGTCGTAAAGCGGCACCGCCAGGGCCACGGTTGCCGGACCGAGCAGGAAATGCACGAACTGCGCGCCCTCGAAATAGACCGCATAGCCGGTGTCGGTGATCCACAGCAGCCCCGCCAGCAGGATCACCGCGATCAGCACCGGGTTGACCAGCGGCGCCCGCCCGGCCGCGCGGGCGGCCGCATCGCCGGCGGTATAGGCCGCGAGCGTCGCCGTCAGCCACAGGAGGGGGCTTTCGGCCAGATAGCTCCAGATCTCGGCGAATTCACGCATCCGGGCCGTCCTGGCGGCGGGCGAGGGCCGCGAAGGTGAGCGCGCCCGCCGCGATCGCGAGCACGGTGGAGAGGATCAGTGCCAGGGCCAGCGGCACGGCCTCGGCGCCCAGCCGTTCCAGATGCCCGATCACGCCGACGCCGGCCGGCACGAAGAGGAGCGACAGATGGGCGAGGATGACCCCGGCGGTGGGCCGCAGCAGCCCGGCGAGCGGCGGCGCGGCGACCAGCAGCGCGACCAGAAGCGCCAAGCCCAGCACCGGCCCGGGCACCGGCAGGCCGAGGCTGCGCGCCAGCAGTTCGCCGGCCAGTTGCAGCCCGAGGATGACGACGAGGGCATGGATCATTGGGACCTCCCGCAGCGACCTGCGGGAAAGCTGCACCCGGGGCCGGCGAAAGGGAAGCCGGGGACAGAGCAGGGGCGGGCCGTTTTGGCCCGCCCCTTCCACACGCGCTCAGGCAGTGCCTATTCGGCCGGCACCGCCGCC
>PUNI01000550.1 GCA_003551745.1 Paracoccaceae bacterium
CACGGCACAGATTGCGTCGCCCTCGGCCAGCGGGCGCGGCACCAGCATGAGGCGGCCCTTGCCGACCAGCGCCCGCAGTTCCGGCAGCGCATCGGCCGCATAGACCGCGATCCGCGCCTCGGTCTTCAGAAGCAGACGCAGCTTGGCGAGCGCCACCGCGCCACCGCCGGACACCACGACGCGATGCCCACGCAGATTGCGAAAGACGGGGAAGTGGCGCATGGCGGACCTCGCAGATTGCTGTCCGCGAGCATTGGGATATTTTTCCTTTTTTGGCAATTACTGCGGAAGAAATAGGCACGTGATCAGCCTGAATGGCTCTCTTGGAGACGTAAATTCTGGCACGCGCGGTCAGCGCGGAACGCGCGGCCCATGGGTCGGGCGAAACACGGCCCTTGTCCCGCGACAGCGCCGCTCAGAAGCTGCCGAAGACGGTGCCCAGCACGATCAGGGCCACCAGGGCGAGGATCGGGATCACGACCGCCACCACCGCGATATCGCCATAGGCGTCGCGGTGGCTCAGCCCGCAGATGGTCAGCAGAGTGATCACTGCGCCGTTGTGCGGAAGCGCGTCGAGCCCGCCCGTCGCCACCGCCGTCACCCGGTGCAGCAGTTCGGGCGAGATGCCGGCGGCCTGACCCATCTCCAGATAGGTCTCCCCCAGCGTCGACAGGGCGATGGACATTCCGCCCGAGGCCGAGCCGGTCATCCCGGCCAGCAGGCTGGTGCCGATGGCGAGCGAGATCAGCGGGTTGTCGCCGCCGACGGTGACGACCCAGTCGCGGATCAGCCCGAAGGCGGCCAGCGAGGCCATCACCGCCCCGAAGCCGACGAGGCTTGCGGTGTTGAAGATCGGCTTCAGCGAATCCTTGGCGCCCGCGTCGAGCGTCGCGCCCAGCCGGTCCCAAAGCCGGCGCAGGTTGAGCGCCACCAGGGCGATGCTGGCGAGGGTCAGCGCGGCGGTGACCGACCAGACCCCGCGCACCGCGCCGACATCGGTCTCGCCATATTCCGGCAGGGCGAGATAGCTGGTGTCCATGGCCGGGATCACCACGAAGGTGAAGGCGAGGTTCAGGAGCAGGACCAGCACGAGCGGCGCCGCCGCGACAAGCAGCCCCGGCGGGGTGTCCGGCGTCTCGGCGGCGTCCTCGGCCAGATCGCTGCCGTATCCGGGTCCGAGGGCGCGGGCGCGGCGTTCGAGCCAGGCCCAGCCGAGACCGAGCATCAGCGCGCCCGTCAGGATCCCGAGCCCCGGCGCCGCGAAGGGCGTGGTGCCGAAATAGGGCATGGGGATCGCGTTCTGGATCGCGGGGGTGCCGGGCAGCGCGGTCATGGTGAAGGTGAAGGCACCCAGCGCGATGGTGGCCGGGATCAGCACCTTCGGCAGATCGGCCTCGCGAAACAGCGCCGAGGCGATCGGCCAGACCGCGAAGGCGACGACGAAGAGCGACACTCCGCCATAGGTCATCACCGCGCAGGACAGGATCACCGCCAGGATCGCCCGCTGCGGCCCGAGCCCGCGGATGATGCCGTCGGCCAGCACCCGCGCCGAGCCCGACGCCTCCATCAGCTTGCCGAACACCGCCCCCAGCAGGAACAGCGGGAAGAACTGGATGATGAACCCGCCCGTCGCCTCCATGAAGATCTGGGTATAGGTGGCCAGCAGCGGGCCGCCCTCGGCCAGCAGGACCGCCAGCACCGCCAGGGCGGGGGTGAGCAGCAGAAGGCTGACACCGCGATAGGCCAGATACATGAGTGCGGCGAGCGCAAGCGCGATGACCGCAATGCCGATGACCGATGCGTCCATGGGTGCCCCTTCCGCCGCCGTCGCTGCCGGCCTCCGTCGGCCGGTGCCGTTCGCTGCAGTGCAGCAAGCTAGAAGGGAGAGGCGGACGGCGCAACCGGGCTTCTCGGGCGCGCAAGATGGTTCGGGACCGCGCGCGCTCGCCAGCGTCCGACGCGACGCCGTCGGGCCGCGGCACAACGCCCACCCGCCAGGCTCAGGCGGGCGGTTTCCTGTCAGTGACGCACGCGGCAGCCCCGGCGCGGCCCCGGGCCGGGGAGCGCCTGAGCTGTTGCCCGCCGCAGCCGGCTTGCGCGGCTATGCGGCCTTTCCGCCGGCCTCGGCGGCCGCTGCCCCCTGCGCCTCGGCCGCCTCGACGCCGCCCTGCACCATGTGGGAGGTGCAGGTGAAGAACAGATGCAGCCCCTCCTGCGCGTCCTTCGACAGGCGCTCTGCGGAATGGCTGCACCACTCGCCGACGAGCCTTTGCGCCTCGGCGGGATCCTCGGCGCCGTTCTCGGCAATTCGCCCGGCGGCGTCCACGGCGCTTCGTGCAGCCTCGTGCCGGCGCTGGAACCAGTGGCGCGCGAAGACCTCGACCTCGTCGAGAATGCGGTCCTGGGTCTCGAACATCCTGCGCATCGCCGGGGCCATCGTCGGCGCCATCGCTGGGGCGGCGGGAAGCCTGCCCATCGCCGGCATGGCCTTCAGCCAGGCGGAGAAGGGATCGGTGCGTTCGGCTGTCTTGGGCATGGGTACCTCCTGTCACATGGGCAGGCCCGACTGAACGACCGGCCGCCCGGGAAACGCGGTGCCGCGGGTTAACTCCCGCGGACCGATTCGGGTGGAGCCGGCAGCATAGGGGCTGCGGTGGCCGGCGACCTTGACATGGGTCAGGACGCCGCAGCCCGGGCCCCTAGCGCTGCAACACGTAGCTGCCAGGGGCAGGCGCGCCGGCGCGATAGGGGCCGTCGGGCGTTCCCATCGGCGGCGGCGCCACCTCGCCGCCGGACTTCGCGCGCAGCCACTCCGCCAGCGCCGGCCACCAGGAGCCGTCACGTGTTTCGGCCGTCTCCGGCCAGTTCTCGGGCGGCAGGTAGCGCCCGGCCTCGGGCCGGGTGAGAATGCGGAAGTGGCGCCCCTCCCGTCCCGGCTCGCTGACGATCCCGGCATTGTGCCCGCCTTTGGTGAGCACGAAGGTCAGCTCGCTGTCGGTCAGCAGATGCAGCTTGAACACCGAATGCCAGGGCGCGATGTGGTCGGAGGTGGTGGCGACACAGAAGATCGGATGCTCGATGTCGCTCAGCGCCACCGGCCCGCCGCCGATGCGGAACTGCCCCTGCGCCAGCTTGTTGCCGAGATAGAAGATGCGCAGATACTCGCTGTGCATCCGGCAGGGCATCCGCGTGGCATCGGCGTTCCAGGCCATCAGGTCGAACATGGGGGCACGGTCTCCGAGCAGATACTCGCGCACGTAGCGGGACCAGACCAGATCGTTGGAGCGCAGGAGCTGGAACGCACCGGCCATCTGCTTGGTGTCCAGATAGCCCTGATCCCACATCATGTTCTCGAGGAAGGCGACCTCGCTTTCGGAGATGAAGAGCTGCAGTTCGCCCGCCTCCTCGAAATCGGTCTGGGTCGCGAGCAGCGTCATCCCGGCGAGGCGGTCGTCGCGGTCCCGGGCCATCTGCGCGGCCTTCGCCGCCAGAAGCGTGCCGCCGAGGCAGTAGCCGAGCGCCTGCACCTTCGCGCCGTCGCAGATCGTCGTAACCGCGTCGAGCGCTGTGGCCAGCGCGTCGAGATAATCGTCGAGGCCGAGATCGCGGTCTGCCCCGGTCGGGTTGCGCCAGGAGATGCAGAAGACGGTGAAGCCCTGCCCCACCAGCCAGCGCACCAGCGAATTCTCCGCCGACAGATCGAGGATGTAGTATTTCATGATCCAGGCCGGCACGATCAGGATCGGCTCGGCCGCCACCCGCTCGGTCGTCGGGGCATACTGGATCAGCTCCATCAGATGGGTGCGGCAGACCACCCGGCCCTCGGTGCAGGCAACCTCGTGGCCGGGACGGAAGGCCTCGGCGCCGATCGGCGGCTTGCCCGAGATCGCCCGCTCCCAATCCTCCATGAGGTTCTGCGCGCCGCGCAGGAAGTTTTGGCCGCCCTCGGCCAGGGCGACCCGGCTGACCTCAGGGTTGGTGAGCGGAAAATTCGCGGGCGACAGGATGTCGAGCAGCTGGCGGACGGTGAAGGACACCACCTGCTCCTCGCGCCGCGACAGCCCGTCGATGCCGTTGGTGGCGTTGTACCACCATTGCTGGGTAAGCAGGAAACCCTGATAGATCATCGCATAGGGCCAGGCGTTCCAGCCGTCGTCGTCGAAGCGCCGGTCGCTGGGGAGCGGAGCGATGCAGGGCGGGGTTTCCGGGTCGCGCAGGCGCTGTCCGGCATGAACGGCGAGCCGTGCGGACTTGCGCGCGGCCTTCTCGACGAGGGCAAGCTGCTTGCCCGGCGCACCGGCGAGATGCAGGCCCCAGGACAGGAAGGTGGTCGCAAGGCCGAACGGCGTGATTCCCAGTGTGAAACGCGCCATGTGGGCCTTCACGGCGCGATCGAGGCTTTCGGTGCTGTAGCGGTCGGGTTCGCTCATGGGGTCGAGCGGCCCGAACTCCGGCGAGGCGGCAGGCGGATCCTCGAGCCGGCTGGCTGCATTGTTGTGGCGCATCGGTGTCTCCCCTACCCGGTGGCGCGACATTTTGGCGCGGTTTCGCCACCCTGTCTGCCATCCATGCTGCGTTGCCGCATTGACTCGGATCAAGCCCGGCCGGCCCGCCGCTGGGCGTAATTGCCTGCCCGCCCGTGGGCGTGACGGCGCATGACAACCGCCCGGCATTGCGGCGACGGGCGCTCACGCTGCGGTTGCATTGGGCAGTGCCGCGATTGCATCGCGGCAAGTACCCACAACGCCGCATCTGGAATCGGACGCAGCACCCTCCGGATGTGGTAGGTTCCCGATCTGAAGATGCGTGGGCACGGGGGACGGATTCGCGGGGCTTCGCCCTGCCGCGGCAGGGCATCAGCGACGGAGAAGGCCGATGGATAACCGGGTGTTTTCTGAGAAGGGTGCGGTCAGCTCGATCAGGATCTGGGCCACCGAGATCCTGGGCCCGATGCCGGGTGCGTCGTTGCGCGCGCTGTCCGACCTCGGGCTGAACGATGCGGAACTGGCGCGGTATCTTCGGGTCACGCCCCGGCAGGTGCAGCGCATGCGCCGCTGCTTCGGTCTGCCCGGAAGCGTTCCGGGGCCGGACGCCACGATCCGACGCCCCATCGGCCCGCGGCTGGTTGCCAAGGCCTGAACGGCGTTTTCGGCCACATGGACATGGTCCCGGCGCCAGCCTAGGCTGCGAGACATTCCGCAAGCCACGCACCGAGCCCATGCCCGATCCGGTTTCCGAACCCGAGGCGACGATCGATCCCGCCGTCGGCCATGTGGCCACCCTGATCTGCAATCCGGCGCAGCCCGGCCCGGTCGCCGAGGCGGCCGATGCCCTGAGGCGGGCATGGGACGGCGGCGCGCTGCGGTGGCTGGCGACCGGGGTCGCGGCGGAGTTCGCCCTGCCCCGCGAACCAGAGGATCTGTGGAACCGCTGGGCCGGGCTTCAGGACGCGGGCATCGATCTGGCGGTGCAACCCCGCGCGGGGCGGCGCAAGCGGCTGCTGATCGCCGACATGGATTCGACCATGATCGAGCAGGAATGCATCGACGAGTTGGCCGATCTGGCGGGCATCGGCCCGCAGGTGGCCGAGATTACCGCCCGCGCCATGAACGGCGAGCTGGAGTTCGAGGGCGCGCTGCGCGAACGGGTGGCGCTGCTCGCCGGTCTCGACAGCGCCGTCATCGCGCGCGTGCTCGCCGAGCGCATCACCTACACCCCCGGCGGACGCGCGCTCGTGGCCACCATGCGCGCCCATGGCGCGCGCGCGGTGCTCGTCTCGGGGGGCTTCACCGCCTTCACCGCAGCGGTCGCTGCAGCGCTCGGCTTTGACGAGCACCGCGCCAATGAGCTGGAGGTCGCCGACGGCCGGCTCGTCGGCCGGGTGGCGGAGCCGATCATCGGCCGGGCCGCGAAGCTCGCCGCCCTGGAGGAGATCACCGCCCGCGATGGCCTGACGCCAGCCGATGCGCTGGCCGTGGGCGACGGGGCAAACGATCTGGCGATGCTGCAGCGTGCCGGAATGGGCGTGGCGCTGCATGCCAAGCCCGCGGTCGCCGCCCGGTGCCGGCTGCGGGTAAACCACGGCGACCTCACCGCGCTGCTCTATCTGCAGGGTTACGCGCGGGCGGACTTCGCCCGCTGAGCCGCGCGCTCAGTCATCCTCGATCCGGCCGGCCCCGCCCCGCATCAGCACCACCGCGGCGATGGCCAAGAGCAGGATCGCCGCGGCCTCGTAGAGGATGTTCATCGGGTCCATGTCCTTGCCCTGGATGACGATCAGCCGGGAGAGCGCGGTGATGGCGATGAAGATCGGAAAGACGAAGGGCTGCCCGCGGCCGGTGTAGAACACGCCGACCATGGCGATCACCTCGGCGTAGAGGAACATCAGCAGGATGTCGGCGAGATCGACGCTGCCGGTGGCCAGGATCTGAAAGACCTCGAAGGCCGCCGCCGCCAGCGTCATCAGCGCCACGAGAATCAGCAGGGCCCGCTGCAGCAGCCGGAAGCCGCCGAGCACCAGGATGCGCTCGGTGGGCCCCGTCTTGGGGGCGACCGGATCGCGTTGTCCTGGCTGCTTTTCCGCATCCTGCACGGGGCGAGCCTAGCACTCCGGAGCCGCGTTACGAAAAGACAAAGGCCGCACCGGTTTCCCGATGCGGCCCGATCTTGCCGATTCCTTCTTCAGATCACCACCACCTGGGTGCCGATCTTCACCTGCTCGAAAAGATACTCGACATGGTGGTTGAAGAGGCCGAAGCAGCCGTTCGACGCCATGCGCCCCACCTTGGCGGGGTTGTCGATGCCGTGGATGCGATAGAACGTCCAGCCCAGGTTCATCGCCCTTGTGCCAAGCGGATTCTCCGGCCCGGCTTCCACCCGCTCGGGCAGGCTCGGATCGCGTTCGCGCATCCCCGGGGTCGGGATCCAGATGGGATCGCGGCGCAGCAGCACGATTTCGGTGCGACCGCGGCGCGTGAACTCCTCGCTCATCGGAACCGACGTGGGATAGACCAGATACTGGCTCTCGTCCTCCGACCAGAAATGGAGGGCGCGAGAAGCGACGTCACACAGGATCGCCCCATTGCGCAGACTGTCGAAATGATCCTGCCACTGCACCGTCCGGAAGCTCTGGGTGTTGCGACGATGCGGTTCCGAGGAAAGGTTGCGCTCGCCGGCGATGTCGCCGGTGAAGTCCTGCGCCGCGGCCGGCCCGGCCAGGCCGCCCGCAAAGGCGGCGCCACCGAGGGCCAGCAAATGGCGTCTGGAGAAGCGGGATCGGGTCATGCGAGAATACCTGCCAATGCGCGTGTTTGGTCAGGAAAAAGCCACAACTGCGGCGTTTACGCAACGTCGGCTCCGCTCACAAGCCCGTCAACGTCAGCTTGCAAAGGCCCGGCGCGACCTGCGCGGTCGCGCCGTCCTGCGACACGTGTCGGATGGTCCTTGCCTCACGACGCCAGATCACGACACTACGCTTCAATCCCGAATGCCGGAGGTTCCATGAGCCGCAAGACGTCAACTGCCCGGATTGCCGCCTTTTTCGCCGCGGCGGTCGCCACTTTCGCGCTCTCGCCCGCCGCTGCGCAGACGGGAGCCCCGGACGGCATCACCGTGACCCTCGGCCTCGGGGCCGGGATCGCGCCGGACTACTTCGGCTCCAAGACCACGAGTGTGGGGCCGACCGGCGCCTTCGCGCTGCAGGAGCTGATCCTGCCCGGCGGTCTCGGCTTCGGCTCGGAGGCCGCCCGACCGTTCGAGCCCGGCTTCGGGGTGCGCGGCGCGTTTCGGTACATCCCCTCGCGGCGCGCCTCGAAGAACCGCGAGTTGCGCGGGCTCGACACTATCGACCGGACCGTCGAACTCGGCGTCGGCCTCGTGCATGTCACCGAGTTCGGCCGGGTCTATGGCGAGGTCCGCCGCGGAATCGGCGGGCACAAGGGCTGGGTCGGCGAGGTCGGGGTCGACGCCATACTGCGCCCATCTCCGCAGCTGGCCATCGCTGCCGGACCGCGCGCGAGATGGGGCGACAAGACGTTCACCCGCACCTATTTCGGGGTCACCCCCGACGAGGCCGCAAACTCCGACTTCACCGCCTTCCGGCCCGGCGGAGGCATCGTGTCGACCGGGCTCGAGGTGAACGCGCCCTACGACTTCCAGAACGGCTGGGGCCTGCTCGGCCGTGTCGGGTGGGACCGCCTGCGCGGCGACGCCGCGCGCTCGCCGATCACGCGCCAGGGCAGCCGCGACCAGTATGCCGCACGGCTCATCGTGACCCGCAGCTTCAGCCTCGGTCGCTGACCCGGGAGCCGCCCGCGGCATGCAGGCCGAGTTCGTCGAGCGCCCAGCGGGCCGCGTCGGCGACCGCGGGATCGGTGTCGCCGAGCAGAGCTCGGGCGGCCGGAGCCAGTGCCGGATCGCCCGAGTTTCCGATCGCGTAAAGGACGTTGCGCACGAAGCGGTTGCGGCCGATGCGCTTGATCGGGGACCCCGAGAACAGCGCCCGGAACCCCGCGTCGTCCAGCGCCGCAAGACGGGACAGCGGCGGCGCGACCAGATCGGCCCGGGCCGCGTATTTCGCCTCGGAGGCAGTCGCCGCGAACTTGTTCCACGGGCAGACGGCGAGGCAGTCGTCGCAGCCGTAGATGCGATTGCCCATCAGCGGCCGCAGCTCCGGGTCGACCGGGCCGTGATGCTCGATCGTCAGGTAGGAGATGCAGCGGCGCGCGTCGAGCTGGTAGGGCGCCGGGAAGGCCCGCGTCGGGCAGATGTCCAGGCACGCGGTGCAAGAGCCGCAGTGATCACCGGCGGGCACGTCGACGGGCAGCTTGAGCGTCGTGAAGAGGGCGGCAAGGAAGAACCAGTTGCCCAGATCACGGCCCAGCAGATTGGTGTGCTTGCCCTGCCAGCCCAGGCCGGCGGCCTCGGCAAGCGGTTTTTCCATCACCGGGGCGGTGTCGACGAACACCTTGATGCGGCAGTCGGTCTCGGCGACCAGCCAGCGCCCCAGCCGCTTCAGACGCTTCTTTGCCACGTCGTGATAGTCGCGGTTGCGGGCATAGACGGAGATCGTCGCGACCTCGGGCCGGTCGAGCGTGGCGAGCGGGTCCCCGGCGGGCGTGTAGGGCTCGGCGAGCATGATCACCGACCGGGCTTCGG
>PUNI01000541.1 GCA_003551745.1 Paracoccaceae bacterium
CGATCGGCTGGCCGAACTGACGGCGCTCGGCCATGTAGGGCATGACGGCGTCGAGACAGGCGGCCATGATGCCGGTGCCGATGCCCGCCAGCACCACCCGTTCATAGTCGAGCCCCGACATCAGCACGCGCACGCCCCTGCCCTCCTCGCCGAGGACATTCTCGAAGGGCACCTCGACGTCCTGAAAGACCAGCTCGGCGGTGTTGGAGCCGCGCATCCCGAGCTTGTCGAAATGCGGGCTTGTCGAGAACCCCGTCATCTCCTTCTCGACGAGAAACGCCGTGATCCCCCGCGACCCGGCCTCCGGGTCGGTCTTGGCATAGACCACCAGGACATCGGCGTCCGGGCCATTGGTGATCCAGTATTTGGTGCCGTTCAGCAGATAGCGGTCGTTGCGCTTCTGGGCGCGCAGCTTCATGCCGACCACGTCCGAACCCGCACCCGCCTCGGACATGGCAAGCGCGCCGACATGCCCGCCCGACACCAGCTTCGGAAGATAGCGCTGCTTCTGCGCCTCGGTGCCGTTGAGCCTGATCTGGTTGACGCAGAGGTTCGAGTGTGCCCCGTAGGAGAGGCTCACCGAGGCCGAGGCGCGCGCGATCTCCTCGACCGCGACGACATGGGCGAGATAGCCCATGCCGGCGCCGCCATATTCCTCCTCGACGGTGATACCCAGCAGGCCGAGCTCCCCCATCTCCGACCAGAGATCATTCGGGAAGACGTTGTCGCGATCGATCTGCGCGGCCATCGGCGCCACGCGCTCCTGCGCCCAGCGGTGGACCATCTCGCGCAGGGCGTCGATGTCCTCGCCCAGATCGAAGCCCAAGGTGGCGGTGAACATGCGCGAGCCTCCCCTCTCCCTCCGCATGGCTAGTGGGGAAGCGCCTGACGGTCAACGGAAAGGACAGTCAGCCGGCGCTCCTGTGGCGCCCGCCGCCGGGGCGCCGGGCCTCAGATCAGCCGTGCGGCGAGGCCATCCAAGGCCTCGAAGCTGTCAAGAAGCGCATCCGGCGCAAGCCGCGCGACCCCACGCCCCTCGGGCCCGAAGGTGACCAGCACCACCGGCACGCCAGCCGCCCGGGCGGTGTCACGGTCGGTCACAGTGTCGCCGATCAGGAAGGACCGGGCCGGATCACCGCCGGCCCGGCGGACCGCCTCGCGATAGGGTGCCGGATCAGGCTTGCGCACCGGCAGCGTGTCGGCCCCCACGAGCGCGCCGAAGCCGTCCCGGATGCCGAGCCGGTCGAGCAGCAACTCGGCCAGCCGCGCAGGCTTGTTGGTGCAGATCCCCACCGCATAGCCCGCCTCCGAGAGCCGCGCCACCGCCTCCATCGCCCCCGGATAGGGCCGGCTCTCGCGGTCGATCACCTCTGCATAGGCCTCGAGGAACACCGGGTACTGCGCGTCGACCACGCCCGCCTCCGCCGGACGCCCCAGCCGCTCGAGCCCGAGCCGCAGCATCGCCCTGCCGCCGGCAAAGGCGGTTGCGGCATCGGCCAGCGGGTCGAGCGGCGCGGGCGCGCCCATCCCCGCGAACACCGCGTTTGCCGCCGCGATCAGGTCGCGGCTGGTGTCGACGAGTGTGCCGTCGAGATCGAAGATGACCGTGCGCATCGCGCCCCTCCGCTGTCCGTTGCGCGGCTGCCCCCGGCACCGGCCGTGTTACGGCCGGCAACCAGACGTGACGGGCCCGACGCTTGCGACGGGCGCAGGCCTCGGTAATACGGACAGGCAACGAGGGAAAGACGCGACGCGATGCCGACTGCGCTGATCGTGCTGGCCGCCGGCAAGGGCACCCGGATGGACAGTAACTTGCCGAAGGTGCTGCACCGGCTGGCCGGGGCGCCGCTGCTGTGGCATGCCCTGCGCGCCGGCGCGGCGCTGGAGCCCGACCGCACCGTCGTCGTCGTCGGCCATGGCGCGGAGGCCGTCACCGCGGCGGCCCGCGAGGCCGTGCCGGAGGCCGCGGTCGTCGATCAGGGCACGCCGCGTGGCACCGCCCATGCGGTTCTGGCGGCCGCCCCCGCCCTCGCGGGGTTTTCCGGCGACGCGGTGGTGCTCTACGGCGACACGCCCTTTCTCTCCGACGAGACGCTGCAGGCCCTCAAGGCGGCGCGGGCGCGCGCCGACGTGGTGGTGCTGGGTTTCGAGGCCGGCGATCCGGCGGGCTATGGCCGGCTTTTGATGGATGGCGAACGGCTGCTCCGCATCGTCGAGGAGAAGGATGCCGACCCCGCCGAGCGGGCAATCCGGCTTTGCAACTCGGGCGTTCTCTGCGCCGAGGCGGGGCTGCTTCTCGATCTCGCCGGCGCCGTGGGCAGCGACAATGCGGCCGGCGAGTTCTACCTCACCGATATCGTCGCCATCGCCCGTGCGCGCGGTCTCGAGGCAACCGTGATCCGCTGCCCGGAAGAGGAGACGCTCGGCATCAACACCCGCGCCGAACTGGCGGCCGCGGAGACGGCCTTCCAGCGCCGGGCCCGTGCCGCGGCGATCGCCCAGGGTGTGCAGCTGCCCGGCCCGGAGACCGTTTTCTTCGCCTTCGATACCGCGGTGGGCGGCGGCGCGACCGTCGAGCCCTTCGTCGTCTTCGGGCCGGGCGTCACAGTCGAGACGGGCGCCACCGTCCGGTCGTTCAGCCATCTCGAGGGCTGCCACGTCAGCCGCGGCGCCACCGTGGGTCCCTTCGCACGGCTGCGCCCGGGCGCGGAGCTTGCCGAGGAGGTGCACATCGGCAATTTCGTCGAGATCAAGAACGCGCTGGTCGGCGAAGGGGCCAAGATCAACCACCTGAGCTATGTCGGCGATGCCTCCGTTGGCGCGGCCAGCAACATCGGCGCCGGCACCATCACCTGCAACTATGACGGCGTCTTCAAGCATCGCCCCGAGATCGGGGCGGGGGCCTTCATCGGCTCGGCCACCATGCTGGTCGCTCCGGTCCGCCTTGGCGACGGGGCGATGACCGGCTCGGGCTCGGTGATCACCGAGGATGTGCCGGCGGGCGCGCTTGCGATCTCGCGGGCACGGCAGGTGACGAAACCGGGCCTCGCGGCGCGGCTGATGGACCGGCTGCGCGCAGCCAGGGCAAGACGGGGGTAGGCCCATGTGTGGAATCGTCGGCGTGCTCGGACGTCATGAGGTGGCCCCCGTTATCCTCGAGGCGCTGCGGCGGCTGGAATACCGCGGCTATGACAGCGCGGGGATCGCGGCCGTGAACGCAGGCCGGCTCGACCGGCGCCACGCCGTGGGCAAGCTCGTGAACCTCTCCGACCTGCTGGTGCACGACCCGCTGGTCGGCAGGGCCGGCATCGGCCATACCCGCTGGGCCACCCATGGCGCGGCAACCGTGGCCAATGCGCATCCCCATCGGGCCGGCCCGGTGGCCGTGGTCCACAACGGGATCATCGAGAATTACAGGGCGTTGCGCGGCGAGCTTCATGCGGCGGGCTACGAGCAGGAAAGCGAAACCGACACCGAGACGGTGGTTCAGCTGACCCGGCGACACCTCGACGCCGGCATGTCCCCCGTGGACGCCGCCTTCGCCACCCTCGACCGGCTCGAGGGCGCCTTTGCGCTGGCCTTCCTGTTCGAAGGCGAGGACGATCTGATGGTGGCCGCCCGCAAGGGCTCGCCGCTGGCGGTTGGCCATGGCGACGGCGAGATATTCGTGGGCTCGGACGCCATCGCGCTGGCGCCGCTCACCGACCGCATCACCTATCTGGAAGAAGGCGACCGCGCCGTCCTGACCCGCGGCAGCGTCGAGATTCGCGACGCCGACGGGCGACTGGTCAACCGCGCCGTCGCCCGGATCGAGATGGACCAGGCCCGGGTCGAGAAGGCCGGCTACAAGCATTTCATGGCCAAGGAGATCGCCGAGCAGCCCCGGGTACTGGCCGGCGCGCTGGAGCACTACCTCGCCCCCGAGGGCGGGCTGCTGCTGCCCGAGGCGCTGGACTTCGACGGGGTGGACCGGCTGGTGCTCGTGGCCTGCGGCACCGCCCACTACGCCTGCCACGTGGCGAAGTACTGGTTCGAGCAACTGGCGGGACTCCCCTGCGAGATCGACATCGCCAGCGAGTTCCGCTATCGCGCCCCGCCGCTCTCCGATCGCACGCTGGCGGTCTTCGTGAGCCAGTCGGGCGAGACCGCCGACACTCTGGCGGCGCTGCGCCATGTCGAGGGGCAGGTGAGGCAGTCGGTGGCGGTGGTGAACGTGCCCACATCCTCGATCGCGCGCGAGGCCGGGCTGGCGCTGCCGATCCACGCCGGGGCCGAGATCGGCGTCGCCTCGACCAAGGCCTTCACCGCGCAGCTTCTGGTTCTGGCGCTGATGGCGCTGCGGGCCGGCGCGCAGCGGGGCCGGCTGGACGCCGGCCGGATGGAGGAGCATCTGGCCGCGCTGCGGTCGCTGCCGGGGCTGATGAACGCCACCCTCGCGCTCGACGGCGAGATCGCCGCGGCGGCGGGCGAGTTGGCGCCGGCGACCGACGTTCTGTTCCTGGGCCGAGGGCCGATGTATCCGCTGGCGTTGGAGGGGGCGCTGAAGCTGAAGGAAATCAGCTATATCCATGCCGAAGGCTATGCGGCGGGCGAACTGAAGCACGGCCCCATCGCGCTGATCGACACCCATGTGCCGGTGGTGGTGCTGGCACCACATGATGCGCTCTTTGCCAAGACCCTCTCGAACATGCAGGAGGTGATGGCCCGCGGCGGCAAGGTGCTGCTCGTCACCGACGGCGCGGGCCTGAACGCCGGCGCCGACGGCACCTGGCGCCAGATCACCCTGCCCGAGGTGCCCGATCTGATCGCGCCGCTGATCTATGCGGTGCCGGCGCAACTGCTCGCCTATCACGCCGCCGTCGCCAAGGGCACGGATGTGGATCAGCCCCGCAACCTCGCCAAGTCGGTGACGGTGGAATAGCGCCCCGACCTGCGTCTCGGCCTGCGTCCCGGTCCCGCCGCCCGCGCTTGCCGGCGCTGCGGCGCTGCCCTAAGACGCCCGCCATGCCCGACACCGCCTCCGCCCCCAGCAACCGCCCGCCCCTGCCGCCCGAGATCGCGCGGCGGCGCACCTTCGCCATCATCAGCCACCCCGACGCCGGCAAGACCACGCTGACGGAGAAATTCCTGCTCTATGGCGGGGCGATCCAGATGGCCGGGCAGGTGCGCGCCAAGGGCGAGGCGCGGCGCACCCGGTCGGACTTCATGCAGATGGAGAAGGAGCGCGGCATCTCCGTCTCCGCCTCGGCGATGTCCTTCGATTATGACGGCCACCGCTTCAACCTGGTGGACACGCCGGGGCACTCGGATTTTTCCGAGGACACCTATCGCACGCTGACGGCCGTCGACGCCGCGGTGATGGTGATCGACGGCGCCAAGGGTGTCGAGAGCCAGACCCGCAAGCTCTTCGAGGTCTGCCGCCTGCGCGACCTGCCGATTCTGACCTTCTGCAACAAGATGGACCGCGAGGCCCGCGACACCTTCGAGATCATCGACGAAATCCAGGAGAGCCTCGCCATCGACGTCACACCAGCCTCCTGGCCCATCGGCATGGGGGGCGATTTCCTCGGCTGCTACGACCTGCTGCACGACCGGCTGGAGCTGATGGACCGCGCCGACCGCAACAAGGTGGCGCAGTCGATCCGGCTGGACGGCCTCGACGATCCGCGCATGGCCGAGCATGTTCCGCCCAGTCTTCTGAGCCAGTTGCGCGAAGAGGTTCAGATGGCGCGCGAGCTTCTGCCCGGTTTCGACCGACAGAGCTTCCTCGAAGGCCACCTCACCCCGATCTGGTTCGGCTCGGCCATCAACTCCTTCGGCGTGCGCGAGCTGATGGAAGGCATTGCGCAGCATGGCCCCCCACCGCAGCCGCAGCGCGCGAACCGCGAGGTCGCGCCGGAGGAGACACCGGTCACCGGCTTTGTCTTCAAGGTGCAGGCCAACATGGACCCGAAGCACCGCGACCGGGTGGCCTTCGTGCGCCTCGCCTCGGGGCATTTCCAGCGCGGCATGAAGATGCTGCATGTCCGCTCGGGCAAGCAGATGACGGTGGCGGCGCCGGTGCTGTTTCTCGCCGCCGACCGCGAGGTGACCGAGGAAGCCTGGGCCGGCGACATCCTCGGCATCCCGAACCACGGCCAGCTGCGCATCGGCGACGCGCTGACCGAGGGCGAGGCGTTGCGGTTCACCGGCATCCCCTCCTTTGCGCCCGAGCTTCTGCGCGCTGCCCGGGCAGGCGATCCGATGAAGGCCAAGCATCTCGACAAGGCGCTGATGCAGTTCGCCGAGGAGGGTGCCGCGCGCGTCTTCAAGCCGATGGTCGGGTCGGGCTTCGTGGTCGGCGTCGTCGGCGCGCTGCAATTCGACGTGCTCGCCAGCCGCATCGAGCTGGAGTACGGCCTGCCGGTGCGTTTCGAGGCCTCGCAATTCACCTCGGCCCGCTGGGTCTCGGGCGAGAAACCGGCCGTAGAGAAATTCGTCGAGGCCAACAAGGGCCATATCGCCACCGACCACGACGGCGATCTGGTCTATCTCACCCGCCTGCAGTGGGACATTGACCGCGTGGCGCGCGACCATCCCGGTGTGCGGCTCACCGCGACCAAGGAAATGCACGCCTGAGCGGACTGCCTTCAGCTGCCGCGATAGGTGGTGTAGCCGTGCGGGCTGAGCAGCAGGGGGACGTGGTAGTGCGCCGCCGGATCGGCGATGCCGAAACGGATGGGCACCTCGTCGAGAAACAGCGGCTCGGCGGCGGCCTGACCGGTAGCGCGCAGATAGGCGCCGGCCTCGAAGACCAGCTCATAGAGCCCGGCCGCGAAATCCGCGCGCCCGAGGATCGGCGCATCGGTGCGCCCGTCGCGGTTGGTGACGGCCTCGGCGATCAGCCTGCGCTCCGGGTCGAGCGCATAGAGACGGATCCGCAGCCCCTCGGCCGGGCACCCGCGGGCGGTATCGAGCACATGGGTGGTCAGGTAGCCGTCGGCCATGCTTCCCTCCTGCCGGGATTCGCATCACTCGTGCCAGAGATCGCGCGGAGAGGCGAGCCGACCGGCGGGCGACCCGCCCGTCCGCACCCGTGAGGAGGCCCCGATGTTCCGATCCCGCGCCTGCCCCTCCGCGATTGCCCGCTCCGGCGTCTTCCCGAGGCGGCGGAGATGAGCATTCTGACGGCGCGCCCGCTGACCGCCACTGCCTTCGCGCCCTTCGGCGATGTGCTGGAGGCGGCGGGCACACCCGACAGGCTGATCAACGCGGGGCTCTGCGGTCGCTTCCACGATCGCGCGCGGCTCGACTTCGGGCCGGGCGGGCGCCCCGGCCTCTCGATCTTCGAGGCCCGCCCGCGCTCCCTGCCCTACCGCTTCGATCTCGTCGAGCGCCACCCAGAGGGCAGCCAGGCCTTCCTGCCTATGACCGAGCATCCGTTTCTGGTCATCGTCGCTCCCGACGCGGGCGGCAGGCCGGGCCCGCCGCTGGCCTTCCTGACCGCCCCCGGCCAGGGGATCAACCTGCTGCGCGGCACCTGGCACGGGGTGCTCACCCCCCTCGCCGCGCCGGGGCTCTTCGCGGTCGTGGACAGGATCGGCGACACGCCCAACCTCGAGGAATACCGCTATCCGCACCCCTTCGAGGTGCGCGCCGGATAGCCGCGGACAGGGCGATCCCAGCAGGTCGCGTGGGCCCGGGCCTCGACATCCCACGACCCACCGCGGCTGGCGACCGTGTCAAGGCGGCGGTGTTCATCAGGCAGGCTGCCGGGCGCGGCGGGGTCAGTGCCGGTCGGGCTGCCGCGCCGCGAGGGCCAGAACGCCGCCCAGTCCGCACATGGCGATCGGGAACATGGTGAAGACGCCGAAGCCGAAGGCATAGAACATGCCCGCTGTCGCCACCAGCAGCAGCACCCCGCCAAGCACGTTGCTCGACCGCGCCATGGCCGCCCCGGCAATCGCCAGCACGGGAGCGGCGAGGCTGACTGTCCGGATCAGCGCGGGGTTCTCCACCCCGCCCAGGATGTCGCCAAGCTCGCTCCAGCGCGCCAAAACCTCGGTGTAGCCGAAGCTGACGAAGCCGACCAGCATGCCCCAAAGACCGCCAATGATCCCCAGAACCAGGGCTGCGTTGCGCATCGCCTACCTCCTGTGCATCCGCACCGTCTAACGCGGCAGGCGCCTGCCGGAAAGCTCCCTTGCCGTGGCGGCGCTTGATTTTTGCGGTCGATTCGGCATTTCATCAGCGCACGGAGACAGCCTCTCTGACATCCGTCGCCTGCAATCCAGGCAGCCGGAAGACTGGAAGACCTGGCTGCGCGTCCCGCGGCAATCGGGCCGCGGTGGAACTGGAGAAGGACGACGGGACCATGCCCACCGGCACCGTGAAGTGGTTCAATTCGACCAAGGGTTACGGGTTCATCGCCCCCGACGAGGGCGGCAAGGACGTGTTCGTGCACATCTCGGCCGTGGAACGGGCCGGCCTCAAGGGCCTGAACGACAACCAGAAGGTCGGCTACGAGTTGCAGTCGGGCCGCGACGGCCGGGCTTCGGCCAGCGACCTTCGCCTGCTCTGAACCGTCGGCCTCCAGCGGCTCCGGCACCGGGCCGGGGCCGACCGTGATCCGCTCGTGACGCAGCCCCCCGCGAAGGCTCGGGCCCTTTGGCTGGACGCGCCCGGCAAGCCGGTGTTGCGCGAGGCTGAGGTGGCGCCTGGCCCGGACGATATCGTCGTCGAGACGCTGTTTTCCGGCATCAGCCGCGGCACCGAGCGGCTGGTGCATGACGGCAAGGTTCCGCCCTCGGAACATGAGCGGATGCGCTGTCCGCTGCAGGAGGGCAGCTTCACTTTTCCCGTGAAATACGGCTACGCGGCCGTCGGACGCGTGGTGAACGGGCCGGCCGCGCGGCTGGGCGAGACGGTCTTCGCGCTGGCGCCGCACCAGACATGCTTCGCCTGCCCGCCGGCCATGGCCCAGCCCCTCCCGGCCGGGCTCGCCCCGGCGCGCGCGGTGCTGGCCGCCAACATGGAGACCGCCCTCAACGTGGTCTGGGATTCCTGTGCCGGCGCCGGCGACCGGGTGGCGGTGGTGGGCGGCGGCGTCGTCGGCGCGCTGGTGGCGCGGCTCTGCGCCCGCTTGCCCGGCGCG
>PUNI01000378.1 GCA_003551745.1 Paracoccaceae bacterium
CCGGGATGCGAATGGTGCGCGCCTGATCGGCGATCGAGCGGGTGATCGCCTGGCGGATCCACCAGGTGGCATAGGTCGAGAACTTGTAGCCGCGGCGGTACTCGAACTTGTCGACCGCCTTCATCAGCCCGATGTTGCCCTCCTGGATCAGGTCGAGGAACTGCAGCCCGCGGTTGGTGTATTTCTTGGCGATGGAGATCACCAGGCGGAGGTTGGCCTCCACCATCTCCTTCTTGGCCTGACGGGCTTCCTTCTCGCCCTTCTGGACCTGGTTCACGATGCGACGGAACTCGCTGATGTCGACGCCGACATACTGGCCCACCTGGGCCATGTCGGCGCGCAGCTCCTCGATCTTCCCGGATGAGCGCTCGACCAGGGCCTGCCAGCCGCGCCCGCTCTTCTCGCCCATCCGGTCGAGCCAGCTCGGATCGAGTTCTGCGCCGCGATAGGCGTCGATGAACTCGCGGCGGTTGATGCGCGCCTGATCGGCCAGCTTCACCATGGCGCTGTCGATCGACATGATGCGCTTGTTGATGCCGTAGAGCTGATCGACCAGCGCCTCGATCCTGTTGTTGTGCAGGTGCAGCGAGTTGACCAGCTCGACGATCTCGGCGCGCAGCTTCTGATAGACGCCCTCGTCGCCGTCGGTGAAGCGGGCGTTCTCCGACAGCGTCGCGGCCATCCGCTTGTCCTGCAGTTCGGCGAGCCGCGCATAGTCATCTGCGATACGGTCGAGCGTCTCCAGCACGCGGGGCTTGAGCGCGGCCTCCATGGCGGCGAGCGACAGGTTCGAAGCGTCGTCGTCCTCGTCGTCCTCGTTGCGCTCGATCGGGTTGCCGTCGGCGTCCAGCTCCGGCGCCGCCCCGGGTTTCGGCGCGCCGTGCGCCGGAGCGGCCGCCGCGATACCCTCCACCGGCGCGCCGTTCGCCTCGTCCTCGTCCAGCGCATTGCCGAAGGTCGTCTCGAGGTCGATCACGTCGCGCAGCAGGATGTCCTCGCCCAGAAGCTCGTCGCGCCAGATCGTGATCGCCTGGAATGTCAGCGGGCTTTCGCAGAGCCCGGCGATCATGGTGTTGCGCCCGGCCTCGATGCGCTTGGCAATGGCGATCTCGCCCTCGCGCGACAGAAGCTCCACCGAGCCCATCTCGCGCAGATACATCCGCACCGGGTCGTCGGTGCGGTCGAGCGTCTCCGACTGGGTGGTGGCGACGGCGACCTCGCGCGAGGTCGAGGCCTGCACCACCTCGCCGCCCTCGCTCTCCTCGGCTTCCTCGGCCTCGATCACGTTGATGCCCATCTCCGAGAGCATCGACATCACGTCCTCGATCTGCTCGGACGACACCTGATCCGGCGGCAGAACCTGGTTGAGCTCGTCATAGGTGATGAAGCCGCGCTCCTTGGCCGCGGCGATCATCCGCTTGACGGCGGCCTGGCTCATGTCGAGCGCGATCTCGCCTTCCTGGTCTTCGGGCTTGCTGTCATCGGTGTCCTTGGCAGCCATGCATGCTCCTGCGCGGGCGAGGGGGGTGGGGCCGATTCGGGGCTGATTCGATCCGGTGTTTCTATCCAATGCGCGGCGCGAATCACAGGGCGCGCGCACCGGAGCGCGCGGCGTTTACCTCTTCTTAGGATTGCAGACTTCGCCCGCCTGCTCGAGGATCCTGAGCAGCGCCTCGCGGTCCTCGTCGAGGTCGTTGGCGTCGGCGACGCGCGTGCGGGCGGCGCGGTGAACCGCCTCTGCGGCCTGGCCGAGACGCCATGTCAGACTCTCGTCGGGAAGCGCCACGATGTCCTGCATTGCGTCTTGCACCTCACGCCGGATCGCGCGTCGCGCCGCCAGAAGCGACACCTCGTCCTCCAGGCATGCCATGGCGAGGAGACTGTCCTCGGGCTTGCAGACCGGCGGCGCGCGGTTGACATGGCGCTGGGAGAACAGGTTTTCAAGGGCGGCCGGCGCCTCTGCCCGCACCGCCGCCCGGAGATCCTCGCCGGCGTTCAGATGGCGCAGCAGCACATCGCGGAGCGTGGCGTGTTCGGGGTGCAGGCACTCCAGCGTCTCCAGTTCCTGCTCGAACCGCGGCAGCAGATCGGGGTGCGTGATCAGAGTCGCCAGGATCACCGCCTCGCGCAGGCGATCCTCCACGGTCTCGTCGCCCACGGCCAGCGCCGTGCCGCGGGTGGCGGGCAGCGGGGCGGCGGGACCGCGCGCCAGGTGCGGGCCGCGCCCCGCCTCGCGGCGTGGCCGGCCGAAAAGCTCGTTGCGCAGCCGCGCGATCTCGGCGCCATAGTGGCTGCGCAGCGAGGCGTCGCGGATGCGCAGGATGGCCGCGCGAAGCCGCTTGTCGAGCGCAGCGCGGCGTTCGGGGCTGTCGAGCACCTGGCCTTCCGTCTCCCGCCGCCACAGAAGCTGCACCATCGGCACGGCGGTCTCGACGAGGCTCTGCATCGCCGCCGGGCCTGCGCCGCGCAGCAGATCGTCGGGGTCCTGCCCGGCCGGCAGCAGCGCGAAGCGCAGCCCCTGTCCGGCCTCCATCAGCGGCAGGGCCAGATCCATCAGGCGCAGCCCCGCCCGCAGCCCCGCCGCGTCGCCGTCGAGCGCCACCACGGGCTCGGGAGAGAGCCGCCACAGAAGCCGCAACTGATCCTCGGTGATGGCCGTGCCGAGCGGCGCCACCGCGCCGCCGAACCCCGCGCGGGTCAGCGCGATGACGTCCATGTAGCCTTCCACGACCACCAGCGCCCCACCGCGGGCGACGGCCTCGCGGGCGCGGCTGGCGTTGTAGAGGCTGCGGCCCTTGTCGAAGAGCGCGGTCTCCGGCGAGTTGAGGTATTTTGCGTGGTCGTTGGGGTTCAGCGCCCGGCCACCAAAGCCGATCAGCCGGCCGCGCAGGTCGCGGATCGGGAAGGTCAGGCGGTTGCGCAACCGGTCGTAGCGGCTGCCGTCGCGCTCGGAGACGGCCGAGATCCCGGCCGCGTCGATCAGCTCCGCTGCCACACCGGCGTCGCGCAGATGCGCGAAGGCGCCGGCCCGGGCGTCGGGCGCAAAGCCGATCTCGAATCGCTCCAGCGTGGCTTCGTCGAGCCCGCGGCGGGCGGCATAGTCCCGCGCATGGGCCGCCGCGGCCGTGGAGAACTGGAGCCGATAGTAGCGGTTGGCCTGCTCCAGCACCTCGGCGAGCCGGCTGGCGCGGTCGGCCTTCTCGGCCGCGCGCGGGTCGCGGGCCGGCATCTCCACCCCGGCCTCGGCCGCCAGCGCCTCGACCGCCTCCATGAAGCTCATCCCGTCGGCCTCGCGCAGGAAGGTCAGCGCGTCGCCCTTCGCGTGGCAGCCGAAGCAGTAGTAGAACCCCTTGCCGTCATCGACGTGGAACGATGGCGTCTTCTCCTGATGAAAGGGACAGGGCGCCCACCAGTCGCCCTTGGCCGCATTGGACTTCCGGGCATCCCACTGCACCTTGCGGCCGATCACGCGGCTGATCGGCACGCGGTCGCGCAACTCGTCGAGGAACCCGGGCGGCAGGGACATGGCGAAGTATATCGTCCGCGCCGGCGCTTCTGTCTAGGCCGATGCCCCGCGCCTGTGGCCGAAAGATGACCGTTGCCGCCCGTTTGCCGCTGGGGCGTCCGGGCTCGCATGGGCAAGCGGCGGCGTATGGCACCGTCTGGCTCGGGCGGCCTCGTCGTCGCGTGCTTCTGACGGGCTTCGGTGCGTCTTCTGCTTGCCGTCGGCTTCCCGCCCCGGATGTCGCGGGAGGCTCAAAGCGATGGCCGGGTGACCGGCAGACCCGCCAAGTTCACCCGGGAAGCGGGCAGGCCATGTCGCCGGCTGGGAACCCGCGGGCGCCTTCACGGCAGCAGCAGACCGTTCGCCACCAGCCACCAGTAGGCCGGGATGCCGATCACGATGTTCAGGGGGAAGGCGATGGCCATGCTCATGGTCAGATACCTCGCCGGGTTGGCCTCGGGCAGACCCTCCCGCAGCAGCACCGGCGCGACGATGTAGGAGGCCGAGGCGCAGAGGATGATCAGCAGATATGCATCGCCCGGCTGCAGCCCGACCAGCCGGGCAAAGCCCAAGGCGAGGGCCGCGTTCACCAGCGGCGCGGCGATCGCGAACAGGATCAGCGCCGGGGGAAAGCCGCGCATTCCGCGCAGCTGGCCGCCCACCTGCAGCCCCATGTACATCAGGAAGAAGATCAGCATGCCGGTAAACATGTCGCCGCTGATGAAGGCCGCGAGGGGGTTTGCCTCCTCGCCCAGCGCCACCAGCAGGTATCCGATGATCAGGCTGCCAATGAGCACGATCACCGTGCCGTCGGTCGCCGCCGTGCGCAGCACGCCGCGCAGCCGGGCCGGCCCGCCACCCCCGCCATAGGCTCGGGCCAGCAGGATCGACAGGATGATCGCCGGCGTCTCCATCACCACCAGCGCCACGGTCATGTAGCCGCCGAAGGCCACACCCAGCGAGGTCAGGAACCCCACCGCCGTGATGTAGGTGAGCGTGCTGTTCGAACCGAAGGTCGCGCCGATGGCCGCGGCATCGGCATCGCCGAAACGGCGGCGCAGCAGGAAGAAGCTCGCCAGCGGCACCAGCGCGCTCATCGCGAGGATGAAGCCGATGATCAGGATGCCGTCGCCGAAGAGCGGCGCGTGATAGAGGCTGACCCCGCCCTTGAAGCCGATCGAGAGCATCAGATAGAGGCTCACGAACTTCAGCACCGGATCGGGGATCTCGAGGTTCGAGCGCAGAAGCTTGGCGATCACCCCGAGCAGGAAGAACAGGATGCCGGGGTTGAACAGCGTGGCGAGGATGTCGTGATCCATGGCAGACTCGCAGGAAGGGCCCGGTGCGGGCCGGGCTGAGGGGCATGCGACGTTGTGTGGTGGCGGCGTGCGAAACCGGCGGACCGGCTGACCGGTCCGCCGCCGGAAGGAGGTTTCCGGTACGGGCGATGGCGGGGCGCACCGGCGCCCCGAAGTAACGTCAGGCGCGGCTCAGGCGGCGCGCCGGTCGCGGCGCGGGCCCAGTTCCTCGGCGCAGAGCCGGCCGAACAGCACCGACCACCTCTCCAGCCGTTCGCGGGGGAAGCCCGCCGGTCCCATCTCGAGCGCCCGGTCGCGGACGCGCCGGGCCAGACCGAGCCGCCAGTCGGCGGGCAGGGCCAGGCGCTGCGCGGCCGCCCAGCGCTCGACCTGGGGCAGGAAGGGCTCGGCCCGCCCGATGACATCGGCCAGACGCGTCTCCGGGCGCCGCTCCAGCCGGTCGAGCTGATCGGCAAGGAACTCCGGGGGAAGCAGATCCTCCACCGTGCCCTGTGCAACGCCCGTCAGTTCCGAGAGCGCAACCAGCTTCTCGGGCGCATCGGCGTAGAGCCCGGTGCGCAACTCCTCCGCCATCGCTTCCTGTCCGGGGCTCAGCAACACCAGCGGCAGCGCACCGTCGCGCCCGGCCATGAGGCTCGCGGCCACGCCGGCGATGCGGCTCGCCCCGGCCGGGGTGAACACCAGATCCCGTCGCGGCGCGAGCAGCCCCGCCGCTGTCAGCACCGTGCGCAGGGTGCCGAGATGCAGCTGTTCGGCCTCGCCCGCAACCAGCACCGGCTGGCAGCCGCGCAGCATCCCTTCGGCCACCGACAGGGTCAGCGCGGCACGCACCGCATAGGCCGCACCCCGCTGGCTGTCCGCGCCCTCCGCCTCGCGAAGCTTGCCGGTGGCCCGGGTCGAGCCGTCCGCGTCCACATAGACCTTGCGCGCCCGGTCGAGCCGGTCGGCATCGACGAGGAAGGGCGAGTGGGCGGTGTAGATCAGCTGGTTGCTGGCCGCGAGCTGGTCGAAGAAGGCCGAGAGATCGCGTTGCGCGAGCGGATGCAGCGATTGACCCGGCTCGTCGAGCAGCAGCACCGCCCGGCGATGCGCGCCCTGGCTCTCGACCATGAAGACGAGAAAGAAGCTCAGGAACCATTGCAACCCGGTGGAGCGGCTTTCGAGCTCGATCTCCTGCGGTCGCCGCGAGTCCGCCACCCAGATGCGGAAATGGTTGCCGTCGGCCTCGAAGCGGAAGCGGTAGTCGCCCTGCTTCCACCAGTCCCCGAAGCGCTCGGTCAGCTTGGTGCCGGCCGACTGCATCAGGATCGAGCGGATGCGCTTGGCCTCGGCGATGCGTGCCAGTTCGCCAGCCTCCGGGCGGGGCTCGCCACCGGCCAGCCGCGCGATCAGCCCGCGCAGCCGTGCCACCGCCCCGTCGCGCGCGATGGCTTCGGCCTCGGCCGCCTCGCGCAGGTCGCGGAAGTCGCGGCCAAGCTCCAGAACCTCCTGCGGTTCCAGCCCGACAAAGCCGAACAGCACCTTCAGGGTGCGCGCCTTGGCGGCCTCCTTGGCGCCCAGATCCTCGCGGGCGAGGTTCTCGACCACATGCGGCAGGTAGATCTCGCTGTCGAGATTGCCGTAGTTCGAATAGTAGACGAAGGGCGGCATCGCCGCCAGCACGGCGCGCCGCACCTCGGGCCGGCTGCCGGGGTCGGCGGCGCAGAGCTCCGACATACGCTCGCCCAGCCGCAGCCGCAGCTCCATCAGGATCGATGCGGCCGAGCCCGCCTCGGCCGGGTCGGCCGGCACCAGAACCCCCACTGCGTCGCGGAGCCGGATCAGCTCGTTCGGGCCGAGCTGCGCGCCGCGGTCGATCCCGGCGCGCAGCTCGGCGAGCGCGGCGATGGCGCGGTCGCGCAGCTCCTGCTCGGGCCCCGACGACGGGGCGCCGGACAGTTGGCTGCGTGCGGTGTCGATCTGCGTGATCACCCAGGCGGCGTCGGCGCGGCGGTCGAGCCGGTGGCGGGGGAAGGTGACCACATGGGTGCCGTCATAGAAGCGGCCGACCCGCACGAGGCGGGCCTCCTCCGGCGGCAGGCCGGCAAGTTCGGCGATCTCTCCGGCCCGGTTTCCGGCGTCGAACTCCGCCTCGACAAACTGGAAACCCGCCGGGTTGCTGCGGATGGTGGTGAACAGCGCCTTGGGGAAATCCGAGGTGGGGTCGATCTCGCCGCCGCGGGCCGGGTTCAGCTTCCACAGCGGCAGCAGCAGGTTGGTCTTGCCGCTCTCGTTGACGCCGATCAGGGCGCTGACGGCGCCGACATCCACCCAGCCGGAATCGACGACCGAGCGGAAATTGGTCACGCGGAAGCGCACCAGGGCCATGTCGCGGTCGGCGGATTTGTCGGGCATGGCGGTGGCGATCGGGCCAACGGCGGCGGTGAGGGGGCGGTCGTGTTTCATGGGACGTCTCCTCTGGCATCGTTCTGGATGGGGAAGGGATCGAAAGCGGGCCCGGCGCCGGCGGCCGCGGGCGCCTCGCCCGGGGCGGGGGCGGCGTCGGGGCCGGCGGGCGGCGACAGGGGCGCGAGGGCTCCGAGCCCCAGCACCACGGCGATCAGCGCGGCCGGCGCCGCCGGGCCCAGGCGCCACGCTGCCGCCCGGGTTGCGAACAGCGCCGGCAGCCGGCGCGCCGTCACCCGGAAGGCGCGCCGCAGGCGCAGGAGGGCGGCGATGATCTCGGCCTTCGCGGCACGTCCGGGCGCCGAGACCTCGCGCCAGAAGCGCGCGGGTCCGATCTCCGCGGCCCGCGCGGTCAGCCAGGCCAGACCCGCCAGCGCCAGCGCGGCCAGAACCGGCCACAGCGCCGGCTGCGCCAGCGGCGGCAGGTCGAGCCCGGGCGCGACGGCTGGCCAGAGCGGGACGACGGCGGCCGCAAGGGCAATCAGCACCAGGAAGGGGAGGGTGCCGGCCGGGGCGCCGCCGGTCTCGGCCGCGCCCGCCGCGGCGTTGCGCAGCATCAGCGCGAAACGCACCATAAGCAGCGTGGTGCCGAGCGTGCCAGCGGTGACGCCCAGCACCAGCCAGGGCGTCCAGCCCGCATTGCCCGCGGCCAGCACGAGCTTCAGCGCCTCCTTGCCGAGGCCGCCGCCGGTGAAGGGCAGGCCGGCCAGGGACAGCGCCGGCACGGCCAGAATGACGCCGAGGCCGATGCGCCAGCGTGTCCCGGGGCGCGCCAGCACCGCGCCCGCACCCAGAAAGAGCGCGCCCTTGGCCATGGCGTGATGCGCGGCCAGCAGCACCAGAACCGGTGCGATCAGCGGCCATGCGGCGGGGGTCTTCAGCGCCGCGCCGAGCCCCAGCGCCAGCAGCCCCATCTGCCCGACGCTGGAGAAGCCAAGCACGGCCTTCGGGTCGGTCTCGCGCACACCGAGGATCGCGGCGCCCGCCACCGTCAACAGCCCGGCGGCGAGGAGCACGGTGCCGTGGTCCCACAGCGTCTCGCTGCCCAGCGGCAGGGTGACCATGAGCCCGAAGAGCCCGGCCTTGATCATCGCGCCCGACAGCACTGCCGAGGCCGGGGCCGGCGCCGCCCCATGCGCCGGCGGCAGCCAGAAATGCAGCGGCATGACGCCCAGCTTCGCCCCGAAGCCGAGGATCAGCAGCGCGGCTGCCAGGTCCGACAGCCCGGCGGCGCGGATCGCCGCAAGATCCAGCGATCCCGCCCCGGCGGCGGCGAGCGCGAGCCCGGCGAAGATCGCAAGCTCGCCGACCACCACGAAGCCGATATAGAGCCGTCCCGCCGGCAGCGCGCGGCCGCTGCCCGAATGGATCACGAGGCCGTAGGCGGCGAAGCTCATCAGCGCGAAGAAGGCGTAGAATCCCGGCGCATCGGTCGCGACGATGAGCCCGAGGTTGCCCGCCATCGCCAGCAGGAAGCAGGCGGCAAAGCGCAGCGCATGACGGGTGCCGCGCAGCCACTGTGCCGCCGCCCAGCCGGCCGCCGCCCAGAGCAGCGCCGTGAAGCCCAGGAACACGCGGCTTGTCGCATCGAGGCCGAAGCTTGCGCCCATCAGCAGCCAGGGCTCGGCCACCGCTACCGGCACCGGCAGCACCACGGCGGCCGGCGGCTCCTCGACGGCGGGCCTGCCGCGGGCGTGCGTAAAACCGTACC
>PUNI01000369.1 GCA_003551745.1 Paracoccaceae bacterium
CCGGCGCTGACCGATCACGAGCTCGAGGCGATCCTCGCCGCCGCCCGCGATGCCGGCGCCGTGGCGGCCTCGACGATCCTGCTGCGGCTGCCCCATGAGGTTGCGCCGCTGTTCGAGGCCTGGCTCGCCGAGCATGTGCCGGGCCGGGCCGCCCATGTGATGAACCGGCTGCGCGAGATGCGGGGCGGGCGCGTCAACGACCCGCGCTTCGGCAGCCGTATGACCGGGGAGGGGGCCCGGGCGCAGCTTCTGCAACAGCGCTTCGCGCTGGCTTGCCGGCGGCTGGGCCTGCGCCGCGGAATGCCGCCGCTCAGGACCGACCTTTTCCGCCCGCCGCGGCGCCCGGGCGCCCAGCTGGAGCTGTTCTGACGGCTCAGCCACGGCGCCTCCGGCGTTCGCGGGCGGGGGGTGCGTCGCCGGTCCCGTCGGAGGCCGAGGAAAAGCCCCCCAGCGCGGCGGCGATCACCTCCAGAGTCGGGCGCGGGCCGGGTGGGCGGGTTTCCAGCGCCGCGCGCATGGCACGCAGATGCTCGGGCGTGGTGCCGCAGCAGCCGCCGATGATGCGCGCGCCGGAGTCGCGGGCAAGCACCGCGTATTCCGCCATCAGCTCCGGCGTGCCGTCATAATGGATATGACCGTCGACGAATTTCGGGATGCCGGCAT
Organism: Paracoccaceae bacterium; assembly: GCA_003551745.1. Classification (GTDB taxonomy): domain Bacteria; phylum Pseudomonadota; class Alphaproteobacteria; order Rhodobacterales; family Rhodobacteraceae; genus Rhodobaculum. Next base: position 664 of record PUNI01000369.1, read on the forward strand.
TGCCCTTGGCGATCACCGGCAGCTCGGGTCCCTGGGCCATGAAGCCCAGCACCGTGCGCAGCAGGTCCGAGGCGCCGACGCCGCAGTTGGCCCCGAAGGCCAGCGGCGGGCTGGGCAGGCGGGTGACCATCTGCACCATGTCGGCCGAGGTCGTGCCCATCATGGTGCGCCCGGCGGTGTCGAAGCTCATGGTGCCGCACCAGGGCAGGCCGGTGCGCTGCGCGGCCTCGGCCGCTGCGCGATACTCCTCGGGCGCCGAAATCGTCTCGACCCATAGCACGTCGGCGCCGCCTTCCTTCAGCCCCTCGGCCTGTTCGTGGAACATCTCCACCGCGATCTCGTGGGTCAGGCTGCCCATCGGCGCCATGATCTCGCCGGTGGGGCCCATCGAGCCGGCGACCACCACCGTGCGGCCGGCGCTGTCGGCGATCTCACGGCCCAGTTCGGCGGCGGCGCGGTTGAGCTCGCGCACCCGGTCCTGCGCGTCGTGCAGCTTCAGCCGCGCGGCGGTGCCGCCGAAGCTGTTGGTCAGAAAGAGGTCGGATTCGGCCTCGACGGGCCCACGGTAGAGCGCGCGGATGCGGTCGGGGTGATCGGTGTTCCACAACTCGGGTGCGTCGCCTGCGGAGAGGCCCATGTTGAACAGCGTCGTGCCGGTCGCGCCGTCGGCCAGCAGCCAGTCACGCGCGACGAGCAGGTCGGACAGGGCATCGGCCATTCGCAACGGCTCCATCGGCAAAAGGCGGCCCGTCGGCCGCCCGTTCCACCTCACTGCCACGACCGGCAAGATGAGGCAATTTCATATCTGGCATAATGATGATGAGCCCGGCCGCAGGTCTTGCGGGTGCCGCCGCGTCGGCGTGCCGGACCGACGCCGACGTCAGCCTTCCTGGAAGAGCTCGACCTTGGCCTGGGCCAGAAGTTCTTCGGCCTTGGTCCGGACCGCGGCCTCGTCGGCCTTGCCGCCCAGATCCTGGGCAACCTTGCGGATCACGTTTTCCGGGCCGGCCTCCTCGAAGTCGACGCGGATCACCTCCATCGCATAGGCTTCGGCCGCATCGCCGCTCTTGCCCAGCAACCCGGCCGCCCACAGTCCCAGCCGCTTGTTGCGGCGCGCCACGGCGCGGAACTGCATCTCGGCGTCATGGGCGAACTTCGTCTCGAAAGCGCGCTCGCGCTCGTTGAAAGTGGTCATCGGGGCCTCATGGCGCTAGGGGTCGCTGCGCAAGGGATATGCGCGGGATGGGCCGCTGCTGCAAGCCCCGGCGCGTCCCGGCGCGCCGGACCGGGTGGTCATGCTTGCGGCAACCGGGGCTTTGGCCTATACCCGCGGCAGGTTTCACGGGGCGCATCCGCTGCCCCATCGGAGTTCCCATGGCAAGACGCACGAAGGTCTACGAGGGCAAGGCAAAGGTCCTCTACGAAGGGCCCGAACCCGGTACGCTGGTTCAGTATTTCAAGGACGAGGCGACCGCATTCAACGCCGAGAAGCGCTCGGTGATCGACGGCAAGGGCGTGCTCAACAACCGCCTGAGCGAGTTCTTCATGTCGGGCCTGAACGCCATCGGGGTGCCCACGCACTTCATCCGTCGTATCAACATGCGCGAGCAACTCATTCGCGCAGTTGAGATAATCCCGCTCGAGGTCGTCGTGCGCAACGTCGCCGCCGGTTCGCTGTCGAAGCGTTTGGGGATCGAGGAGGGAACGCCGCTGCCCCGCCCGATCGTGGAGTTCTACTACAAGGATGATGCGCTGGGAGATCCGCTGGTCACCGAGGAGCACATCATCGCCTTCGGCTGGGCGAGCCAGCAGGATCTCGACGACATGGTGCAGCTGGCGCTGCGGGTGAACGACTTCCTGTCCGGCGTCATGCTGGGCGTCGGCATCAAGCTGGTGGATTTCAAGATCGAGATCGGCCGGATCTGGGAGGGTGATTTCCAGCGCCTGATCGTCGCCGACGAGATCAGCCCCGACAGCTGCCGGCTGTGGGACATGCGCACCGGCCAGAAGCTGGACAAGGACGTGTTCCGCCGCGACCTGGGCAATCTGGCCGAAGCCTATACGGAAGTCGCCGCGCGGCTTGGCGTTCTGCCGTCCAACGGCAAGGCGATGACCAAGCCGACGCTGGTCAACTGAGCCATCCGATGCGCGTTCGGGTGCAGGTCATGCTGAAGGAGGGTGTGCTTGATCCCCAGGGCGAGGCCGTGCGCCATGCGCTCGGAGCTTTGGGGTTCGAGGGCGTGGCGGGGGTGAGGCAGGGCAAGCTGATCGAGATCGACCTTGCGGCGACCGACCGTGCCGCGGCGGAGGTTGAGGTGCGCGCGATGTGTGACAGGCTCCTCGCCAACACGGTGATCGAGACCTACCGGATCGAGTTGGTCGAGTGAGCCGGACGGACGGGCGGGGTGCCGGACTGGCGCCGGCGGAGGGCATGCCGGGGGCGGGCCGGTGAAGGCTGCGGTGATCACCTTTCCCGGCTCGAACTGCGACCGCGACCTGGCGGTGGCCTTTGCCGCGGCGGGCTTCGAGGTGGTCCGGGTCTGGCACAAGGACAGCGACCTGCCGTCTGGGCTCGACGTCGTGGGCATTCCCGGCGGCTTTTCCTTCGGCGACTATCTGCGGTGTGGTGCCATCGCGGCGCGGGCGCCGATCATGGCCGCCGTGGTGCGCTTTGCGGAGGCGGGCGGGCATGTGCTGGGGATCTGCAACGGGTTTCAGGTGCTCTGCGAGGCCGGCTTGCTGCCCGGGGTACTGATGCGCAACGCAGCGCTGCGCTTCGTCTGCCGGCCGGCGCGGCTGCAGGTGGCCACGACCGACAGCGCCTTCACCCATCTCTGGCGGCCCGGGGCAGAGGCGGTGATCCCCATCGCCCACCATGACGGGAACTATCGCGCCGATGCCGAGACCCTGGCGCGGCTGGCCGACGAGGACCGCATCGCCTTCCGCTATGCCGAGAACCCCAACGGCTCGGCTGCCGACATCGCCGGGATCCTGTCGCAGAACCGCCGGGTGCTGGGCCTGATGCCGCATCCCGAACGGGCCATCGATGCCGCGCTGGGCAGCGGCGATGGCGCGTTCCTGTTCCGCGGGCTCGCCGCCGCGCTGGCGCCGGCGGAAACAGGCGCTTGAGGGCGCGGGCGCGGCCACGTATTCTCGGGCGATGAGCGAGGCGACCGAGAACCGGCCGGCCGGGCGGCGGCGTGGCGGCTCCGCGGGCGGCGGCAAGCCGGCACGTCCACCTGCGGCGCGGCCGACGATCCCGCGCAAGGTGCGCGCCCTTGTGGGGGTGATCCTCCTGGCCGCGGTGACGGCGGTCTTCACGATCAACATGTTTCTCACCGAGCGCTTCACCGACATCGTGCGCAACCGCGCGGATCTGCGGCTGGCGCTGTTCACCGGCAACATCCAGAGCGAGCTGCAGCGCAACGCCGTGGTGCCGCTGCTGCTGGCGCGAGATCCCGAACTGATCGGCGCGCTGCAGTCGCAGGATTTCTCGCAGACCTCGGCCCGGCTGATGCAGCTGCAGGACGACATCGGCGCGGCCTCGATCCAGCTTCTCGATGCCGAGGGCCGCACCGTCGGCGCGACCGACCGCAACAAGATCGGCACGTCGCACGGGTCTGAAGCGTTCTACGTCGAGGCGCGCCGGGCCGGCGACACGGTCTTCACCGTCTCCGATGGCGAGGGCAGCCGCTACGAGTTCACCTACAGCCGGGGGATCCGGTCGGACGGCCAGCTGATCGGCGTGGTGGTTGTGGAGGTGGACCTGACGCAGTTCGAGCGGCGCTCGACGGCCTTTGCCGAGGCCGTCGCGCTGACCAACAGCGACGGCAAGGTGATCCTGTCCAGCGAGTCGCGCTGGCGCGGTCAAGGCCTGGAGGAGGCGCTGGCGCCGCATCAGGAGGCCTCGGCCTGGCAGCGGCCGGTGCGGCTGGCGCTGGCATGGGCCGGCATGGCGCCGGATGCCTGGCTTCGTGGCGAGCCGGTGCTGCGGTCGGAGGCGCGGGTGTCGGGCCATGGCTGGCGGATGGTGTCGTTGAGCCCGCTCGACAGCGTGCGCGAGCGCGTCAACAGCGTGCTGGCGCTGGTGATCATGGCCTTTGCCATGCTGCTGGTGATCGTGTTCTACATGACCACCCGGCGAGCGCGGGTGCAGACGGCGGCCTATGCCCGGGAGTCGGCCGACCTGCGCGCGCTCAACGCCCGGCTGCAGCGCGAGATTGCCGAGCGCAAGAAGGCCCAGCAGGATCTGGCGGTGGCCGAACAGACCCTGGCCCAGAGCTCGAAGCTTGCGGTGCTGGGCGAGATGTCGGCCGCCGTCAGCCACGAGCTGAACCAGCCGCTCGCGGCGATGAAGACATATCTGGCGGGCGCCCGGCTGCTGCTGCAGCGCCGGCGCCCGGACGAGGCGCTGTCGTCGTTCCAGCGCATCGACGACATGATCGAGCGCATGGGCGCGATCACCCGGCAGTTCAAGGGCTTCGCGCGCAAGGGGGGCGATGCCTTTGCGCCGGTGGATCTGCGCGCCTGCGTCTCGGGCGCGCTGGCGATGATGGAGCCGCAGCTGCGCGCGCGCCGGGTCACGCTGACCCGCACGCTGCCGCGCGCGCCTGTGATGGTGCAGGGCGACCGGATCCGGCTGGAGCAGGTGATCGTCAACCTCCTGCGCAACGCGCTCGATGCCGTCGAGGGCGTCGATGCGCCCCAGATCGAGATCCTGCTGAGCGAGGGCGAGACCGCGACGCTGACCGTGCGCGACAACGGCCACGGCATCGCCGACCTCGACCAGCTCTTCGAGCCCTTCTTCACCACCAAGGGTCCCGGCGACGGGGTCGGGCTGGGGCTTGCGATCTCCTCGGGGATCGTAAGCGACCATGGCGGGCGGCTGACGGCGCGCAACGCGCGGGTCGGCGGCGCCGTCTTCGAGATGCAATTGCCGCTGCAGGGCGAGACCGCCGGCCGGTCCGCCGATGTGGCGGCCGAGTGAGTGCGCGGCGCCTCCGGCGCCGCCCGTAGAGGAGTGGACGATGGCCCGCACGATGAAGGTTGCGATCATCGACGACGAAGCCGACATGCGCCGATCGATCAGCCAGTGGCTGTCGCTTTCTGGCTTCGACGCGGATACCTATGCCAGCGCCGAGGATGCGCTGCGCGCGATCAAGCCGGATTTCCCCGGCGTGGTGATCACCGACATGAAAATGCCGGGCATGGACGGCATGGCCCTGCTGAAGCGCCTGCTGAGCATGGATTCCGGGCTGCCGGTGATCCTGATCACCGGCCATGGCGATGTGCCGATGGCGGTGGAGGCGATGCGTCTGGGCGCCTTCGACTTCCTGGAAAAGCCGTTCGATCCCGACCGGATGACCGATCTCGCCAAAAGGGCCGGCCAGTCGCGCCGGCTGACGCTGGAAAACCGGGCGCTGCGCAGCGAACTGGCCGACGCGCCGGTGCTGATGCGCCGGCTGGTGGGCGCCTCGGAGCAGATGGAGCGGCTGCGCGAGGATATCCTCGATCTGGGCCAGGCCGACGCCCATGTGCTGATCGACGGCGAGACCGGCACCGGCAAGACGCTGGTCGCCCATGCCCTGCATGCGGTCGGACCGCGCGCGGCCCGGCGCTTCACGTCGCTCTCCTGCGCCGCCTTCGACGAGGCGCAGCTGACGGCGCGGCTCTTCGGCCCCGCCGAGGAGGGCGGTCCGCTGCCGCTGATCGAGGAGGCGCGGGGCGGAACCCTGCTGCTGGAGGATATCGAGGCCCTGCCCATGGCGCTGCAGGCACGTCTGGTCACCTTCCTCAACGATCAGGGAGTGCCGCCGGAGACCCGGATCATCGGCATCTGCAACGCCCACCAGCCCGACCGGACCCTTGAGGACGCGCTGCGCCCGGATCTCTACTATCGTCTTGCAGCGCTGAAGATGACCCTGCCACCGCTGCGGGCACGCGGGGAGGACATCCTGGCGCTCTTCACCAGCTATGTCGACCGCTTCGCCGAGGAATACGGCTGCGAGCCGCCGCAGGTGGCCGCCCAGGAGGCCGCGCAGCTTCTGCAGGCGCCCTGGCCCGGCAACGTCCGCCAGCTCGTCAACATCGCCGAACGGGCGGTGCTGCAGAACCGGCGCGGCTCGGGTTCGATCGCCTCGCTGCTGATGGCCGACAACGAGGCGGCCGGACCGGCGGCGATCACCACCGAGGGCAAGCCGCTGAAGGAATATGTGGAAGCCTTCGAGAAGATGCTGATCGACAACACCATGCGCCGGCACAAGGGCTCGATCGTGGCGGTGATGGAAGAACTCTCCCTGCCGCGCCGCACGCTGAACGAAAAGATGGCCAAATATGGCCTGACGCGGGCTGATTACGTCTAGCCTGCCGCCGGAAGCGGCAGATGCCTCGCGGATGGGCAGCGGGGCTGCCCTCCGGTCAAGTTCCGCATTGTGTTCGGCAGCATTTCGCCGCTATGGTGATCCTCCGGGTCGCGTGTGCGACAGCGCCACGCTCCCGCTCTGGTTTCGCCGCCGTCGGGGAACGGGGTGCGCCTCTGTCGCGTCCCCATCCCGATGCGTGCAGGCCCGCCGCCGCGCCAGCGCCGGCAATGTCGAACAGCTTGCCGCGCGGTCTCGCCGGCAGGCCCAGAATTGGCGCCTCCGGGCGCCGGAGACAGGAAGAACCGCGATGATCGTCGCCGATCGCAGCAGCCGGACAGCAGGGGGCCCGCGCGGCCCGGCGTCCGGCGCGTCTGCGCGTCCGGTGGCGAGCCTTGCCACAACCAGACATCCCCGGCCCTGCGCCCGCCCGCCCGGCCTTCGCCGGCCTCGGGCCCGCGCCGGGGGATGCGACGAGAGAACATGGCTTACAAGATGCTCATCGACGCCACCCATGCGGAGGAAACCCGCGTGGTCGTGGCGGACGGAAACAGGGTCGAGGAATTCGATTTCGAGGCCGCCAACCGGCGCCAACTCGCCGGAAACATCTATCTCGCGAAGGTAACCCGCGTCGAGCCGTCGCTGCAGGCGGCCTTTGTGGATTACGGCGGCAACCGCCACGGCTTCCTGGCCTTTTCCGAGATCCATCCGGACTACTACCAGATCCCCGTCGCCGACCGGCAGGCCCTGCTCGAGGAGGAGCGCGCCTTTGCCACCCGTCAGGACGAGGAGGGCGGGGGCCGCCGTGGCCGCCGCCGGCCGCCGAAGGCCGAGACGGCGGTGTCCGACGACGCCGTGGAGACCGCGCCGGTCGTGGCTGACGAGGGCGAGACCCAGGCTGCCGAGCCCGCGCCTGCCGAGCCGGCGCCGAAACCCATCGCCGGCATGGATGTGGTGGATCTCGACGACAACGGGGCCGACCCGCTCTACGATCCCGGCGCGGCGGCCGAGGGTGAAGGCGAGAGCGAGGATGGCGAGGCCCGGCCCTATGCCGCCGTCGACCACGCCGCCGAGATCGACGATCAGATCGAATCGATTGCCGACGAGGATGTCTCTGACGAGATCCGCGCTCCGCGCCGCCCGCGCGCCCGGCGCTACAAGATCCAGGAGGTGATCAAGGTCCGCCAGATCCTGCTGGTTCAGGTGGTCAAGGAGGAGCGCGGCAACAAGGGCGCGGCGCTGACCACCTATCTGAGCCTCGCCGGGCGCTATTGCGTGCTGATGCCCAACACCGCCCGCGGCGGCGGTATCTCCCGCAAGATCACAAACGCCCCCGACCGCAAGAAGCTGAAGGAGATCGCGGGCTCGCTGACGGTGCCTGACGGCGCGGGGCTGATCATCCGCACCGCCGGGGCCAAGCGCACCAAGTCGGAGATCAAGCGCGACTACGAATACCTGCAGCGGCTGTGGGACCAGATCCGCGAGCTGACGCTCAAGTCGATCGCGCCGGCGCCGATCTACGAGGAGGGCAACCTCATCAAGCGGTCGATCCGCGATCTCTACTCCCGCGACATCGAGGAGGTGCTGGTCGAGGGTGAGGCCGGCTACCGGGTGGCCAAGGACTTCATGAAGATGATCATGCCGTCCCACGCCAAGAACGTGAGGCTCTATGCCGAGCCGATGCCGCTCTTCGCGCGGTATCAGGTGGAAAGCTATCTCGGCGGCATGTTCAACCCGGTGGTGCAGCTGAAATCCGGCGGCTACATCGTGATCGGCATCACCGAGGCGCTGGTGTCGATCGACGTGAACTCCGGCAAGGCGACCCGGCAGGGCTCGGTCGAGGAGACCGCGCTGCAGACCAACCTCGAGGCCGCCGAGGAGATCGCCCGCCAGCTGCGCCTGCGCGACCTTGCCG
>PUNI01000156.1 GCA_003551745.1 Paracoccaceae bacterium
ACGCCGCGCGCATCTCGATGCTGATGTCGATTCCCACGATCATCGCCAGCGGCGTGCTGATGGGGGGCGACGCTGTCGCCCGGATGGACATCCAGGCCCTGCGCGACGGCGCCATCGCGGCAGTGATGTCCTTCTTCGCAGCCCTCGCCGCGCTGGCCTTCATGATGAACCTGCTGCGTCATGTCAGCTTCACGCCCTATGTTGTCTACCGGCTGGTGCTGGGCACGGTGCTGCTCTGGATCGCCTACAGCTAGGCCCGCGCCTGTTTCCCAAGTCCGAACCATCCCGGCTGCTTCCCCAGATTGTCGCCAATCCGTCCCATTCTTGCCCGATTTCGGCGCCATGCTCGCCGCCGCGTGGAGCATCGCGGGGAATCGCGCCGATGGATCGACTGAGCGAGATGGAGGCGTTCGCCACGGTGGTGGACCAGGGCGGCTTCACCGACGCCGCCCGCAAGCTGGGAATCTCGAAATCGGCCGTCTCGAAACATGTCTCGGCGCTGGAGGCGCGGCTGGGCGCGCGGCTGCTCAACCGCACCACCCGCCGCGTCAGCCCCACCGAGATCGGGCTTGCCTATTACGACCGTGCCCGCCGGGTGCTCAACGACGCTGGCGAGGCCGATGCGCTCGTCAGTTCGATGCAGTCGGCGCCATCGGGGCTTCTGCGGGTGTCGGTCGCCACCGATTTCGGTGTCAGCATGCTGTCGCCGATCATTGGCGACTTCCTGCAGGATTTCCCCGACATCACGCTGAACATGGTGCTGTCCAACCGCTATGTCGAACTGATCTCCGAGGGCTTCGACATGGCCATCCGAATCGGCGAACTGGAAGACTCCAGCCTGCGCGCACGAAGGATCACCGAGACCGCGCAGCGCATGATCGCCTCGCCGTCCTATTTCCAGCGCCACGGACGCCCGCTCCGGATCGACGATCTGACCGAGCACAAGCTTCTGCACTATTCCAACCAGCCCGCGGGCAGCGTGTGGCGGATCACCGCGCCGTCGGGCGAGAAGCGGCAGGTGCGCGGCAGCGGCATGGTGATGGTCAATGACGGGCAGTCGCTGCTCAACGCCGCCATCGCCGGGCTCGGGATCGCCTATCTGCCGAGTTTCCTCTACGGCGCGGCGATGCGGGCGGGGCAGGTGGAAGATGCGATCCCGGACCTGCCGCGCGAGGTGCTGGGGATCTATGCGGTCTATCCGCCCGGCCGCTTTCCACAGCCCAAGGTGCGCGCCTTCATCGATTTCCTCGCCGACCGCTTCGCCGGCAAGGGCGCCGACAACTGGTGAGCCCTGCCGGCGCGCCGGTTCGGTGGCGCTTCACGACCGCCGCGCCCGCCGCCAGCGCAGCAGGATCGGCGCCACCAGCCAGCGATGGGCCAGCCAGCCGGTGGCTGCGCCGATGATGGCGCCGAACGCATTCGCCAGTACATCGCCCCATTCGCCGTGCCGGCCTACATGGGGCTGGATCAGCTCGATCAGCCCGCCATAGCCTATCGCCACCGGCACCAGCCACAGCGCCACCCGCGGCCGGGCCGCCACGGCGGGAAACACCACGGCGGCAAAACCGGCGAAATGATAGGCCTTGTCGCTGCCAGGCACCTCCGGCATCGCCTCCTGCGGTGTCAGAGTCGCCACGCCCACCGCCGCTGCCGCCAGCAGCGTGAGGCCAAGCCCGAGCCGGAAAAGCGTCGTCGCATCCATGCCCGCGCTATGGGCCGGACAGGCGGCGGTTGCAACCGTGGCCCTGGGGCGCGCGGTCAATAGCCGGTCATCTCCAGGTAGCCGATCCCGGGATGCGTGCCGGTGATGCGCACCGGGCCTTCCCAATAGGCGAAGGCGGTGTCCATCCAGGCGTCCGGGTTGATCGCCGCGACCTCGACATCGAGGCCGCGGGCCGGCAGTTCCACCCGCCAGCGCACCGGCACGTCGCGCCCGGCCATTGCGGCCGTCTCCAGCGGCGTGAACCGGGCCGCGCCGTCGGGGATCGGATCGGTGGCGCCGTCGGCGCTGATCCAGGTGGCGGCGGTGAAGTCGCTGCGCGCGCCGCTGCGCACCTGTGCGATCATCAGCTTCTCGCCGCTGTCGAAATGCATCGCGAACCAGTCCCAGCCCGATTGCGCGCCCTCCAGCGGCTGGCTGGACCATTCGCGGTCGAGCCAGCCGCGGCCGGTTACCGGCACGGGGCCATCCGGCAGCACGATCTCGCCCTCGATCCGGTAGAAGGGCTGCGAGTAATAGTGGCTGGCCTGCCCGCCCTCCGATTTCACGGAAAACCCGTCCTCTCCGTGAAACACGAGCGGGCCTTCCGCCCTCGCCTCCAGCCGGAACGAGAAGTCGGCACCACGGGCGGTGAGCGTCAGCCGATCGAGCTCGTCCTCGCCCGGGGCCGCGTGGCCGATCATCTCCCAGTCGTCGATATGGGCGGCGAAGGGGCTCGCCGTGACTCCGGCCTGGCCGATGCCGTCGCGGGCGAAGCGCTCGGCCGCGAAATGGGCTTCGGGCGTGGTCAGGCCGGCGTGGCCCATCCACATCTGCGGGCTCTGCCACCCCTCGCCCGCCCCGGGCGCCAGCCCGATGCGGAACAGCGTCCATTGCGCGCCGAAAGGTGTGCCGTCGGGGCCTTCCAGATTGGCGGTGAGATACCACCATTCGATGCGGAAGTCGGGATGCGGGCCATGGTCGGCCGGAAAGCTGAAGCGGTGGTCGGGGTCGGGCAGGGCAAAGCCCTTCACCTCGGCGCCCATGCCGGCGAAACCCTGCCCGCCCGCACCCTGACCCCAGGCGGGCAGGGCGAGCAGCATCCAGATCAAGGCGGCCCTAACGCTCACGGGCAAAGACCCTCAACAGATCGGCCGGCGCCAACCGCGCCAGCCGCCGCGCCGGCAGGGCGGCCGCGAGCGCCGCGGCGAGCAGGGCGGCCCCGGCAAGCCGGGCCCAGTCGGACGGGAAGACCCGCATCGGCAGGCGCCAGCCGAAGGCCTCGACATTGATCACCGCCAGCAGCACCCAGGCAAGCCCCAGTCCCACCGGCAGGGCGACCACCGCGGTGAGCGCGGCCAGAACCAGCGTGCGCAGCATCTCGAGGCGCGCCAGCCGCGCCCGCGTCAGCCCCATCGCCCATACCGGCGCCAGCTGCGGCAGGCGCATTCCCGACAGCGTCACCAGGCTTGCCAGAAGCGCCACCGCCGCCACGCCGAGGGTCAGCACGTTCAGCGCCGCGGTGACCGCGAAGGTGCGCTCGAACACCTGCAGCGAGAAGCGTTTGGCCTCGGCCTGATCGGTCACCCTGTCGGGCGGCAGGCCGAACTCGTCGACCAGCGCCGTGCGCAGCCCGGCGGCCTCCTCGGGCGCCACGCGCACGGCATGGGCCAGACGCGGCACATCGGGATAGGCGGCGAGGAAGCGCTCCAGCCCCACCATGGCCTGCGCCTGCGGGTTGCCATAGTCGGAATAGATGCCGGCCAGCGGCAGCTCCAGCCCGGCCGGAAGGCGCACCGGATCGCCCAGCGACAGCTGCAGCCGGCGGGCGCCCTGTTCGTTGACGAGCACACCCCGGCCCTCGGCCACGCGATCCCACACGTCGGGCTCTGCGGCCAGCAACGGCCAGTGGTCGCGATAGGTCGCGTGATCCTTTACCCCGAACACCGCGCCCGGCTCGCCGGAGATCTCACCGGTCACGCTCCAGATCGGCAGGATCGCGTCGCTGCGGGGCTCCAGCCAGGCGCGCAGGGCTTCGGCCTCGGCGGCGTCGCGGCCCGAGACATAGATCTCGGCCGCCAGCCGCTGGTCGAGCCAGCCGGTGAAGGTCAGCCGGAAGCTCGCCACCATGGTGCCGACGCCGATATTGGCCGCCAGGGCCAGCATCAGGGCCATCAGGGCCAGGCTGAGGCCGGGTAACTGCTGGCGCGTGTCGGAGAGAAACCAACCGGCCAGCACCCCGCGCACGCGGAGCTGCACCGCCAGCAGGACCCCGGTGAGCAGAACCGGCAGCGCCAGCGCCGCGGCGACCAGAAGGCAGGCCAGCAGGACGAAGCCCGCCACCAGCCCGCCACCCCAGCCGGCCAGCGCGAAGGCCGCCAGCGCCAGCGCGACAGCGGCCGCGGCCTGCCCGATCAGCGCCCGCTCCGAGGCGCGCGCCCAGGCCCGCGGTTGCGCCGGGGCGAGCAGCGGCAGGGCCCAGACCCGCCAGAGGCTGCGCGCCCCCGCCGCCCAGGTGCCGGCCAGCGCGATGCCCAGCCCGACGGCCCACCACTCGGGCCGGATCGCGAGGCTGCCCGCCACCGGCGCGCCATAAAGCCCGCCGAGCGTCGCCGCCACATCCGGCAGCAAGGTGGCGGCCAGCAGATATCCCAGCGCCACCCCTGCCGCCCCGGCGACCAGGGCCAGCAGCGTCAGCTCGCCCAGCAGCAGCGCCATCAGTTGCCCGGCCGGCAGCCCCAGCGCCCGCAGCGTGCGGAACATGGAACGGCGCTGTTCGAAGGCAAGGCCCACCGCGGCATGCACGATGAAGAGGCCAACCGCGAACGAGAGAAGCCCGAAGGCGGTGAGGTTGAGATGGAAGCTGTCGGTCAGCCGCGCGAGATCGCCGGCGGCGTCGGGTTCCTCCAGGCGCAGGGCGGGGGCGATCTCCTGCCAGGGGCGCAGGCCCTCGGGCTGGTCGGGCCAGAGCAGCAGTCGCGAGAGCTGCCCCTCGGCGCCGGCCAGCGACTGGGCGATGCCGATGTCGGTCAGCACGGTGCCGGGCGGCAGGCCGTCGGCGGGCTCCACGCCTTCCAGCCGCGCGGCGGTCTCGGCGGCGGCGAAGCGCAGGCCCGGCGGCGTGAAGAAATCGGCAAGCGTGTCGCCATCGGCCAGCGCCCCGACGCCGGCCTGCGGCGGGGCGGTCAGCGGATCGACGCCGAGAACCGTCACCCGCTGGCCGTCGAGCGTGGCGCGCGCCTCCAGCACCGGCGACACCAGCCAGCCGGCCCGGCGCAGGGCCACGTAATCGGCCTCATCGATCCGGGCGGTGCCCTCGGCCGGCACCAGCCGGGCCAGCCGGTCCTGGCCCAGAACCGCCTCGGCCGCGGCATAGCTCGCCCGCGCCTCGGCATTGATCGCCTGCACCCCGGAGAAGAGCGCCGTCGCCAGGGCAAGACCCAGAAGCAGCATGGCGAGTTGCACCGGATGCGCCCGCCAGTGGCTCAGGAGGGCCGACAGCGCCGTCATGCCGCTGCCACCCGGCCGCCCGACAGGTGCAGCCGGCCATCCAGGCGCGCGGCGAGCCGCGGCGAATGGGTGACCATCAGAAGCCCGGCACCGGCCTCGGCGACCAGTTCCAGCATCAGGTCGAGCACGGCATCGCCCGTCGCCTCGTCGAGATTGCCGGTGGGCTCGTCGGCGAGCACCAGCGCGGGCCGTGCGGCCAGCGTCCGCCCGATCGCCACACGCTGCTGCTGCCCGCCCGACAGCTGCTCGGGATAGCGCGCCTCCAGCCCTGCAAGCCCCAGCCTGTCGGCGAGGCGCGCCACCTCGGCGGCATCGTGGCGCCCGGCGAGGCGGCTCTGGAAGGCGAGATTGGCCCCCACCGTCAGCGAGGGGATCAGGTTGAACTGCTGGAACACCAGCCCCACCGCATCGCGGCGCAGCCGCGCCCGGCCGGCATCGGACAGGCCCGTCACCTCCTGCCCGGCGATGCGGATCGCGCCGCCATCGGCCGCGTCCAGCCCCGCCACGAGGTGCAGAAGCGTGCTCTTGCCGCTGCCCGACTCGCCCGTCAGCGCCAGGCTGCAGCCGGTCTCCAGCGTCAGGCTGACGCCGCGCAGGACCTCGATGCGCTCTTCGCCCTCGACATAGGACTTGCGCAGGTCGGACACCTCGAGAATTGGGGCTCTGGCTGACACGGCGGCTCCGGACGCTTAAGGCTCGATGTATAGCGGTGTGCGGCCCCGGCGACAGGCACCTGCGCCGAAACGCCCCGCCGGCTCAGCCCGGGAAGACCCGCCGCGCCAGCAGGACCCGCGACAGCGCCGTGACCAGGCAGAGCGCGCCGAAGGCCCAGGCGAGGGGCGCGAAATGCTGGGGCCACAGGCAGAGGGCCGCGAAGAACAGGATCGTCTCGGTCCCCTCCAGAAGCCCGGCGGTGAAGTAGAGCGACTTCACACCATGCGACCGGGTGCGCAGGCCCCGCTTCTCGGCAAGGATCGCATAGCCGAGAAAGCTCGCGCCATTGACGTAGAAGCTCGCCAGAAGGAAAGCGCCGGCCGCCCCGTTCGCCGCCGGATCGTGCAGCACGAACGCGAGCGGGATCGCCCCGTAGAAAACGAAATCGGCGGTGATGTCGAGATAGCCGCCGAAATCGCTGGGCCCCTGCGCCCGGGCCACGGCGCCGTCGAGGCCGTCGGCGAAGCGTGAGCCGGCGATCAGCGCCAACGCCAGCAGGAAGGCGCCGAAGGCCACGGCGACGGCGGCCGCGAGCCCGAGGGCCAGCCCGGCCAGCGTGACCGCATCGGCCGTGATCCCACCGGCCGCCAGCCGGCGGCCGAGCGCGTCGAGCGGCGGGTCGATCAGCGGGCGCAGATGTCGGTCGAGCATGGCGGCCACAGAGTGGTCGGCCCATGCCCCCGGCGCAAGTCCGCGCGGCGCGTCGGCGTTGATCCGGAACGCTGCGTGCGGGCGCGGCGCATTGACAGTCCTGCAGGGGATGACGGAGCTTTCCGTCCCTGACGGCGCGCCGCGCCCGGTGCCGGCCCGGCTCAGATCTGCGCGGCGTCCGACCGTCGGCGATGTACGGTGAAGGCGCGGCCGAGGTCGGGGTTCAGCTCCAGCCCCAGCCCGGGCCCGGGCGGAACGGTGATCCGGCCGTTCCTCACCTCCGGCAGCGCGGTGACGAGGTCGCGATACCAGCCGCGATAGAAGGCCCGCACGCTTTCCTGCACAAGCGCGTTCGGGGCGTTGAGCGACAGATGGGTGGAGGCCGCCAGCACCACCGGCCCGGTGCAGTCATGCGGGGCCACCGGCAGGTGCCAGGCCTCGGCCATGGCCGCGATCTTCCGCGCCTCCGACAGCCCCCCGCACCAGGCCACATCCAGCATCACCACCCCGGCGACCCCGGTCTCCAGCAGATCGCGGAAGGCCCAGCGGCTGGCCAGCGTCTCGGAGGCGCAGATCGGCGCCGGCGACACCGCCGCATAGCGCTTCAGGCTGGCCAGGCTGTCCATGCGGATCGGATCCTCGTGCCAGAAGGTGCCGTAGGGGGCCAGCGCCTTCGCGATCTGCAGGGCGGGCAGAAGCTGCCAGAGCGAGTGGAACTCGACCATGATGTCCATCCGGTCGCCAACCGCCCGGCGGATCTTCTCGAAGGGCTCCAGCGCGGCCCTCAGATCCTCCGCCGCGATGTACTGGCCCCGGCTGGCCTCGGCGGCGCGGTCGAAGGGCCAGATCTTCATGGCGGTGATGCCCTCGTCGAGCAGCGAGAGCGCCAGCTCGTCGGCCCGGGTCAGGAAGGCGTTCAGGTCGTCGAGGTCGCGGCCTGCGGCGAGGCCCCAGTTCGCGCTGCTCTGGCCGCGCGTCTCCTTGATGTACTCCCCGCCCGCGCAGGTGTTGTAGGTGCGGATGCTCTCGCGGGTGAAGCCGCCCAGAAGCTGCGCGACCGGTTGACCCGTGGCCTTGCCCCAGAGATCCCACAGCGCGATGTCGAAGGCCGAGTTGCCGCGCATCTCGGCCCCGGTGGCGCGGAAGCCGAGATAGCCGGTGAGATCCGCCGCGAGGCGGTCGATCTGCCGCGCGTCGCGCCCGATCACGCGCGGCGCGATCCACTCGTGGACATGGGCCTCGACGGTGGCGGCGCCGAAGAAGGTCTCGCCCAGCCCGACAAGGCCCGCGTCGCTGTGCACTTCCAGCCAGATGAGGTTGGGCCGCTCGGCGATGCGGATCGTCTCGACGGCGGCGATCTTCATTGGCAGCCCTCCCCCGGCTTCCTGCGCCATCTCCGGGCCGGGAAGGGCTGTCAAGCCTGCCGCGTGGCGGTTGACCCCTCGGCCGGGGCGCAGCAAGGATGTGGCGGTGTCGAGAAGAGGGAGAGACGCATGGCCACTGTCGCCCCGCCGGCCGACCCCGAGGCCGATCCCCGTGTGCGCGCCGTCTTCGAGGACATCCGCGCCACCCGGGGCAGCGATTTCGTCAACAATGTCTGGCGGTATCTGGCCTTCGACCCGGCGCTGCTGGAGGAGGTCTGGCGCGACGTGAAGGCGGTGCTGGCGACGCCCTCGCTGATCGACGCCAAGACAAAGGAGATGATCTATGCCGCCGTCTCCATCGCCAATGCCTGCGACTACTGCACCCATTCGCATCTCGCCTCGGCCCGGGCCAAGGGCATGACGGCGGCCGAGCAGGCGGAACTGCTGCGCATCGTCGCCACCGCGGCCAAGACCAACCACCTCCTCAACGCGATCCGCCCGCCGGTGGATGCGGCCTTTCTCGCTGACGCCTCGGAGGCCGATCCCCCGCTGGCTGACCCCCCGCAGGCAGAGCCGAGCCGGACGGAGACGACCCCATGAGCGCGCCCTACGCGATCGCTGCCGCCCGGCCGGGCGGCAGCGAGGTCCTGCATCGCATCGCGCTCGATCCGCCGCCGCCCGGCCCCGGCGAGGTGCTGTTGCGCCACACGGCGGTCGGGGTGAACTTCATCGATGTCTATTTCCGGCAGGGGCTCTATCCTTGGCCGGTCGAGACCGACCTGATCCTCGGAAGCGAGGGTGCCGGCGTGGTCGAGGCGCTGGGTGCGGGCGTGAGCGGCTTCGAGCCCGGGGACCGGGTGGCCTACACGATCCAGAACGGCGGCTACGCCACGCACCGGCTGGCCCCCGCCGACCGGCTG